>JAFGCX010000035.1 GCA_016932415.1 Candidatus Krumholzibacteriota bacterium | reverse complement strand
CTGAGTGGTGGAACTGGTAGACGCGCTGCGTTCAGGGCGCAGTGGGGGTAACTCCGTGGGGGTTCGACTCCCCCCTCAGGCATTTTTCATCTCCGGGGAGAATATCATGGAAATCATCACGAAATTGACGGGAAATTTCAGCAACAGCACTTTCTTCAAGGGATATGAGATAAAGACAAGCCAGCCGGTCATGAGCGGAGGAGACGGCAAAGATCCCGCCCCGTTCGATCTTTTCCTCGCCTCGATCTCGGCGTGCAGCGCTGTATATGTCGATTATTTCTGCGAAAAACGCGGAATCGCGACCGATGAGATCAGCGTTGTCGTAAAGACGGAAATCGACCCTGAAAAAAAAATGATCGGAAAAGTGATAATAAATATCGAGATCCCCGCAGACTTTCCCGAAAAATACATAAAACCGATGCTCAAGTCGGTCGATATGTGCGCCGTAAAAAAACATATCCTCGACGCGCCCGCCTTCGAACTCGAAGCGGTTGTGGCTACCTGACATCGTCTATACGTACCACTTCGATCTCTCCGAGCCCCTCGAGCTGGTCTTTCGTCGATTCATAATCTGTAAGCACGACTACAAGGTTGCCATCGGTCCTGAAATATTCGCGGACCACTCTCTGTACGTCCCCGGCGGAGACGGCGCTTATCCCGCTCCTGTACTTCTCGACGAAATCTTTGCCAAGACCGAAAAACTCTATATCGACGATCCACTTGCAGAGATCGGAATTGGTCTCCAGTTCGAAGGGGAAAAGCCCCGAAATATACCTTTTCGATCCTTCCAGTTCCTCGTCGTCGATCATCTCGCTTCTCATCTTCCCCGCTTCGGCGAGGGCGACGTCAATCGTCTCCCTGAGCGATCCGTTTTTGGTGAATGTCGAGATCATGAAATATCCGCCGCTGAGGTATTTGACCATACGGCTTCTCGCTCCGTATGAAAGACCCCTGTTCACCCTGATCTCGTTCATCAGTCTCGACGTGAATCCGCCACCGAGGATATTGTTCGACACCTCGAGGGGAAAGAATTCCGGGGTGTTCATCGACGTGCCGATATTGCCGATCCTTATCTGGCTCTGCGTCGCGTCCGGCTTATCTATGACTACGACCCGCCTCGCCTGGCCCTCCTCCTGGCTCAGCGGCTCCACCGCCGCCTGGCCGGAACGCTTGCCGCTCCATTTGCCGAACTGCTTTTCAACCATCTTCAACGCTTTTTTCGCGTCGACATCTCCCACGATCGCGAGAATACTCCCGTCCGGAACGAAATTGGCCTTGTGAAAACCGGCGATATCCTTCCTGGTGATCTTTTCGACGCTTTCAGCGTAGCCGGCTACCGGATCGGCGTACGGATGGTCCCCTAGAAGGCTCTTTACGAAAAACTTCGAGGTCAACGCTGACGGGTTCTCCTTTTCGCCAAGAAGCCCCGCCTTGACTATCCCCTTTTCCCTCTCGAGCTCGGTCTCGAGAAAATCGGGAGAGATCACGACTTTTGACATGAATTCCAGGGCGAGGGCGAAGTCCCTCGACATGAAATCGCCGATGATGAATGTGCCATCCCTGTTCGACCCTGTATTGAGAGAACCTCCCACGCTTTCTATAGCCTCGGCGATCTCCTCCGCTCCCATCCCGGCTGCCCCTTTCATCAGCATCGTCGCCGTCAGGCCGGCTACTCCCTCGAGTCCCTTTGGATCGCGCGCCGATCCGGCAGGTATCATCATCCTCATCGTCACCATCGGGATCTCGTCGGTCCTTACGACGAAGATCTTCAGGCCGTTGTCCATAACGGCGCTTTCCATCGGGGGAAGCTTCACGTCCTTCGGGCTTCCGGCGAGAAGCGGCAACGATATCAGCACGGTCGCTATCGCGGTAAATATGATCCTTTTCATACTGTCATCCTCCATAAGGCTATTTTATCCCTCGCTGCTTTCCGGGATCAGCGTTATTACAGTCCTGTTCTTTTCATTGAAATATTTTTCCACGACTCTCTGAAGATCGCCGCTCGTGACAGCCCTGTATTTGCCCGGCACCTTCATTATCTCGCCGTAATCTCCGAACAGGACCTCGTATCTGCCTATCTTCCTCGCCTTCCCGTTTACCGTCTGAAGGCTCCGGACGAAATCGGCCTCGAGGGAATTTTTCGCCTTTTCGAGTTCCATGTCGGAGACGCCTTCATTTTTTATCGCTTCGAGGACCTTGTATATCGCCTCTTCACCCTCTGAAGTCGAACGCCCTGGCCTCATCTTCACTCCGAAGACGAAGAGATCGGGATCGATCGCCCACCCGAAATAGGCGTATACCCTGAGCGCCGCGTCCATCTCGCGGACAAGCTTCCTATAGAGCCTCGAACTGTACCCCGACGAAAGCACAGCCTGCAGTACGTCGAGGGCGTAAATATCATCCGACCCGACGCCGGGGCCGTGGTAGCCGATCAGCGCTTCCGGAAGTTCGGCCGCCTTGTGAAACTTCGCCCTTCTCTCACCCTTCTGTTCCGGTTCCACGGTCCTTACCGGAAGGGGAGGGACCTGCCGCGGAATATCATCGTAGTACCTGTGGATCAGCCTGAGAGCCTCTTTTGTCTTGAAATCGCCAGCTACTATGAGGACAGCGTTGTTCGGCGCGTAATACTTTTTGAAATACCCGACACAGTCGCCGCGATCGATCTTCTCAAGATCTGACATCCACCCGAGGACCGGCCAGCAGTAGGGGTGAGCCTTGAACGCCAGCGCGTTGAGGTCCTCCCACATCTGCCCGTCGATCGAGTTATCGATCGAGAGCCTTCGTTCCTCCATGACGACTCCCATCTCCGAGACAAGGTATTTCGGATCGAGAGCGAGATCTTTCATCCTGTCGGTGTCGAGATCTATGACGAGTTCGAGCCCGTCGCTCGAGATATCCTCGTAGTACGCTGTCATATCGTTGGACGTGAAGGCGTTCGAATACCCTCCGTTCGATTCAAGGATCGCGTCGAACTCCTTGGGGCCGTATTTCTTCGCTCCGTTGAACATCATGTGTTCCATGAAGTGAGATATGCCGGTTATCCCCGGAACCTCGTTTCTGCTCCCGACCCGGAAAAATGTCTGATAGCTTATTACCGGGACTGAATGATCCTCGAGCAGGATCACCTTCAATCCGTTATCAAGATTCTCTACGGTGACGTCGAGATCGATCTCTCCGCCGCCGTCGGCCATAACGCCCGCTGACGGCCAGAGGACCGTCATGACGGCCATCAGAAGCATTGAAATAATTCCCCGGACCTTCATCATTATCTCCTTTCAGGCGCCGTTTCCGGCGTCTCATCCGATCAGATGTCGGGGTTCAGGCCACGTTGATCCCGCGGCTTTTTCTCTTCTTCCTACGATTGTAATTCGATACAAGTTCCATAAATATTCCCAGATCATTATCGAGGTTGGCGCGGCTTCCGTCGAAATAGAACGACCGGATCGGTATATTGTCATGATCCCTGCTCAGGCGCGGATATATCGATTCGGAGACTATCCCGTTCATGCAGGTAAAGGGGCTGATATCTATTATTCCATCGGCGCCGTTCTGATACATGTATATGCTTTTCCCGGCGCTGAGCACCATCTCGCCCAGGGCTCCGTGCCACGGCAGGTAAGGCTCGGCAAGATCGAGTATCTCCCTTATCCTGCGCGGTTCCTTCATCGCGTCGAGCGGTCCCTGAAGAGGTCCGAGCAGCTTGTGTTCGAGTCTTCTCTGGACCAGTTTCTTGATCTGCACACCCGCCATCGAAGAAGTCAACCCCCTGCCCCTGATCCTGAGGTTCTTTACCTGTTCCTCGTCTGTATACCATATCCACTCGGTAATATCTGAAAGCCACGCCGTCGCTCCGAACTTTTCCAGTTTTCTTATCAGGTCTTCGTTACTGAAAGTGTTCAGGCGGCAGAATATCTCTCCGACGACTCCGACAAGCATCATCTCGCGGTCGCGGTCGACAGGCACCGCGCGGAATATATCCCTCGCCGCCTCCATCGAACCTGTCAGGCTCGCCGGGACGGCGTTCTGCCTGAATGTGCAATGTTCCAGCTCGCCGCAGAAGACCCCCAGCGCCTCTTCGTGCGCCTTGTCGGCGGCTCCGCTACTCGTCTCGCGGGGACGATGGATGTGAAGCATCTTGCGAAGGGCATCGCTTCCGGCCAGGGCAAGCCAGGCGAGCTGCATCAGGGGAGCGGCGAATCTTCCGATCCCCCCGTACCCGTTGCTGCTCGACGGCGAGAAGACCATCAGCTCGGGGTACCCCATGTCATCGAGTATCTGTCGAAGAAAGGGGGCGTACTGGCCGAACCTGCATGGGCCGCCCGCCGTGGGCATGAGAAAGGCTGTCCGCGCCGGATCGAAACCTGGCTGCTCGATCACCTTGACAAAATTGCCGACTGTGACCCTCTCGGGGAGGCACTCGTCCCCCGAAGTGAACCTGCCGGCAAGTTCGTATGTCCTTTCGTCTCCCTCGGGAACGACATGGGCCTCTATCCCGAAGTGCCGAAACGCTGCCGCGAAAGCTTCGGATCCTCCCGAAGACATTCGGGGTATGAAGAGCGTCCTGCCTTCGAGGGACCAGCTTCTTTCTTCCACCACCTGAGCACTCCCTTGCTGTCAAGATACGCCTCGCATCTGGTCATCATGCCGGCGTCATTTCCATGAGCGTCGAACTGCAGGGCAAGCCAGGGGCGCGAAGAAGCCCTGCCGCAGAAATGTTTGATGTATGAATCGGGTCCGCATTTGAAATTGGTCATATATATCAGATGAAGATTTTCTTTTTCCGAGGCGAATTTAGCCGCTTGAAGGATCTTTCTTCCGTAATTCCAGAACATATTGCTCCCTTCCTCCGATATATCGATGCCATCGAGTGGCAGGAAAAAGAGAGGGATCACGTTGACGCCATAATAATCTCTGAGCTTGCCCGGCACGTCGATATTTATCTCCCTGTCCATCAGGTTGTACGGCCTGCCGGCAAGTATTATTCCCGGTTCGTTCTTTTCCTCCAGTTGCCGGAGTGCTTTTCTTCCCGCTTCCTTGATAGCGTCGACGAAAAGCTTCTGTGCGGTATACGCCGCTCTAACCGCCAGCCTGTTGCGCTTTCTGCTCCCCCCGAACTGCCGGGCGAAGCGCCAGAGTTCCTTTTCGACGAACTTCTCCCCTTCCCTGAAGTGCACTATCGGCGAGGCGAGCATATCCTGCCTGCCTTCGAGGGCCGGCATGCTCCTTATGACGAAAGGCAGCGTCTGGCCCCACGGGCAGACATACGACCCCGCCGCGTCGTTATCTGTCTCGGTATCTATGATATTCGGAATGAAGATGAGATCGATTTCCTCCTCGAGGAGCATGGCGACATGTCCATGGGCTACCTGGACAGGCGCGCACGGTTCGGCGACAGATCCTTCTATCCCCCTGTTGACTGTCTCCCTGTTCGTCTCCGGAGTAGTCACCACTTCCAGGCCGGTCGCCCTGAGAAAGGTGCTCCAGAAGGGGAATGTATCGTAGTAGAACATCGCCGACGGTATCCCAGCTGTAATTTTTCCCTTACTGCCTGGAGGGTTCGTGTCGATCTTTTTCCCAATCTTCTCCTCGACAAGTTCTATCGTATCCCTTTCAAGAAGACTGATATATTCTTTCATCAGATCGCCGATCACGGGAACCGACTCGCCCTTTACCCTCTTATGGAACTTTTCTCCGCATTTGTCGCCCCAGTACGTCTTCCTCCCTTCCACGGTGAACTCCTGGATATCGCAGAAGTTCGTGCATCCGTTGCAGGAGAACTCTCGTATATTGTATTCGACTTTCGAGATATCCATCCCCCGGAACGAACTGGCCGTTCCCAGAGCCATGGTCTTTTCCTTCGCCAGCAGGGCTACGCCGATCGCTCCCATGACGCCGTTGTAGGGAGGGACGATGATCTCGCGATCGAGTATCTGGCTGAAAGCTGCGGCGACGGCGTCATTGTACGCCGTTCCTCCCTGGAAGAATACGACATCGCCGATCTTTCTTCCACGCACCACTCTGTTGAGATAGTTCTGGACGACCGAACAGGCGAGCCCGGCGATCAGATCCCTTTTACCGGCGCCGGCCTTCTGGTACGAAGAGAGGTCCCGTTCCATGTAGACGGTGCACCTTTCTCCAAGGCGCAGGGGAGCTTGCGAAGCGAAAGCTTCGCAGGAAAACTCGTCGATTATATCGATATCAAGTTTGGCGGCCTGTTCCTCAAGGAACGATCCGGTACCGGCGGCGCAGGCTTCGTTCATCGCGAAATCGACGACTATGCCGTCATCGATCGAGATATATTTAGAATCCTGCCCTCCTATCTCGAAGATCGTATCGACTTTCCTGCCGAGCAGTTTTTCCCCGATAAAGGAAGCTCCTGTCTTGTGGGCGGTGATCTCGTCATTGATGGTGTCCGCTCCGACCAGTTCGCCTATCAGTTCGCGTCCCGACCCGGTCGCGCCCGCTCCCCGGATCCTGATCTTTTCGCCTGTCCTTTCAGACAGGATTCTCAGTCCTTCTCCGACCACCTCGATAGGCCTGGCGTTTGTTCGCAGATAGACCTCATCTATCACAGATCCATCCCTAGCGATAAGCGCAAGGTTCGTGCTGACAGAACCGATATCGAGACCTAGCCAGGCGTCGACGGGGATATCGGCCTCATCGATCGAGAAACTGTCGATCCTGTCTCTGAGAAAACTGACATTCTCCCTCGAGAGCCTCTTCCACGAAGGGAAGGACGACCGTGCCGGCCTGCTATTCCCTCGTATCTTTTCAGCCAGCGCCGCGCCGTCGAACTTTTCCCCTTTTACCCTCGAAGCAAGAATCGCTGCTCCGATCGCTCCAGTATAGGCGCACTGGCCTGGAACGATGAATTCTTCCCGGTCGAGCCCGAAGACGTTTCGTACGGCTTCGGCGACTCCGCCGTTCAGGGCGACTCCCCCGATAAACGCTGTCCGGCCCTCTATCTTTTTTCCTCTTGTTATGTTGCTTTTAAAATTCCTCGCGACCGCCTCGCATAGTCCCCTGAGGATTTCTTCCGGCCGGTATCCTTTCTGCTGTGCGTGGACCATGTCCGATTTGGCGAATACGCTGCACCTCCCGGCGATCTTCGGAGAACGCTTCGTGGAAGCGACGAGATCTCCCACATCCTCAACGGCGTAGCGCAGGCGAAGCGCCTGCTGATCGATGAACGACCCTGTCCCGGCTGCGCAATCCCCGTTAGTCTCGTATTCGGTTATGCCTGCCGTGGCGTTTTCGCCGGTGATCCTTATATACTTGGAGTTCTCCCCGCCCATCTCGAATATATTGACCACGCCGGGATACAGGAACGAGACAGCTTCCGCGGCAGCCCGGAATTCATTTTCAACCGGTATACCCAGCGCTTCCGATATCAGAGCGGCCGAAGCTCCCGTAACCGCGGCAGATCCTATCCTTGCCGGACTGATGACATTGAACAGTCCGCTCAGAGAAGCTGTAACCGTCTCGAGAGGGTCTCCCTGGATCCTCGTATATCGTGAGACTGCTATTGATTTCTCCAGGTCTGGTCCGAACCTGTCCACACCGGCAAATAGATCGCCGTTCTTATTTACCAGCTTTTCGATCTCTTCGCGCTGGCCGGTCAGGACCCACTTCGCGCTGACCGATCCCGTATCTATACCAAGAGAGAAGACCATGATACCTTTCAAAGCACTCAAGTCTGCCAGTCGTCCGTATTGCTCCCTCTGCAGGAACCTCAGCCCGGGCCGATCGGCGAGCTGGTAAGAACTGCGGGGGGCAGGTGTTATAATATACCTGATGGGAGCATATTCTCAAGAAATTCCCTAAAGTAAGATGACGATACATCCGAAACAATAAACAAATATGGGAAAGACCAAGGGCCTTTTTAGAGCCGCGAAGAAGCAATGACACCCACCAGGCCTGGAAAATACGCGTTATTCTGGAAATTCGGACTTTAAAGGTGTAATAGCTGCCAGACCGGACTGGATCGGAGTCAAGCGCCTTAAAAATCGGCATCAGGAGGATGAAGGTAGATGAAAACGCAAATCGATGAACTGTTCAAGAATGTAAAGACGCTCCCGACTCTTCCCGTTGTCGTCCAGAAAATATTCGCTTCGATAAACGATCCCAAGGTAGGCGCGAAACAACTCGCCGAGATTATCACGAGCGACCAGTCACTTACGGCGAGAGTTCTCAAGCTGGTCAATTCATCTTTCTTCGGACTGCGCGGAAAAGTCCAGAATATCAACAACGCCGTCACGATGCTCGGATTTTCCACGATACGCCAGATATGCCTCGGGTCGTCGATCTGTGGAAAGTTCAGGAATCTTGGAGCGGGGCATGGATTTTCAGATTCAGGTTTCTGGGCGCACTCGATAGGAACGGCGACGATCTCGAAAAAACTCTCCATCGATACCATCAAGATCGAATCGGATATCTGCTACACGATCGGTCTGATCCACGATATAGGAAAACTGCTGCTTCTCGAACACCATTCGGAACGGTATCTCCAGGCTCTCGATATGTCCAGGTCAAAGAATATTCCTCTCCAGGAAGCGGAGACCGCGATCTTCGGAACTGACCATGCCGAGATAGGAAACTGGCTATTCAGGAAATGGAACCTTCCGAGAGAATCCAGGCGAGCGGTGAAAAACCATCACTCGGCCAGGGTCGAGATGATCTCCCCCGTCTCTCCCGACGCTCTGACGGCCCTCATATACTTCTCCAACCAGCTTGCTCACCATTTCTCCCTTGGATCGAGCGGGAATGCCGACTTTTCTTTCGATGACGCGGAATTCAGGAAATTCTTCGGTATCTCGCTGGCGGACAAGGGGATCGACAGCGCCAGGCTGAAGGAAGAAGTGGCGATATCGCTCGAAGTCCTCGGCATCAAATCGGATATGCCTTCGACTGTCAAGGCGTAGGGTCCCGACAGGCCTGCCGGGAAGCGCTATCAGCTCCTGCCGGCAGCTTTCCGGGCCTTCCTGTATATCTCCCTTATTGCCGACATGTCATCCATGTACAGCCCTTTCCTGAAATCAGGGAAGGTCCATGGCAGGGTGATCCATTTTCCATCCTGGAACATAAGGACCGGATCGGCATAGACTCCCTCGCCGAGGTATATCTTCTGCGGCCCATCCTTGAAAGATGCAAGTACCGCCTTGTAATAATCGATATATCCCGGATCGATATTTACAGTCCTCTTCCCACCTGTCGAGAAGCTCTCTTCCAGGACCCTTGAAGAATGTTTCAATCTGACAAGGTCGGTCGCCCCGGCAAGAGGGGCGAACGAGACGATGATTCTCGATATATCAGGGCCCATTTCCTCCTCGTAATAATCTGTCATATCGAAAGGAAATGCCTTTCCGCGGTAATCGACCGGACCGAAATCTCCCTCAAGCGCGTCGAGGATCCTGCCCAGCTGATCTGCTCCAGTGCCGCTGCCCAGCAGCACAGCGGCGAAATACTTTACAGGCGCCCCATCTTCCGGTTTTCCTGCTTTCGGGTGGACCATTCTTTCCTCATCCTCTCGATATGCTCTCGAGCCTGCGCCGTCACGCCGGCGGGTATCCCGAATTCCCGCTCGATCCTCGATTCAAGACTTGTCCTTATATTCTCGTTTATCCTCGAATCATCCCTCCGGAGCCTGAGATGATGGTTCTTTATATATAGATGGCCGTTTTCCGTAAGCCTTGTCAACTGAAGCGAATCCATCATCGGCAGGGCGAACGATTCTTTCCAGTACTTCAAAAACTGCGCCTGGGCCACCGGTGTCGTCCTGACCCGGTAACGCCACTTCTTTTCAGTCCCCGTCACTGTGAAAAGATCGTAACTTTCAGATCCCCTCGGCCTCAACTCCAGCGTGCCGAAAGATGTCTTCTTCACGACGACGGATTGACCGAGCTCGACGGGCTCGCCGAGAAGATATCCTGGATCGACGATATACCTTTTCCCGGCAGCGTGTACCACCAGGGCGCAGTGAATATTCGTTCTTTTCATGTCAGCCATCACCGGGTAGCATCGGTATCCGGAAGCTGAAAGTATCGAACCGAGGCACCATGTTAGTGAGAAACAAGTACCTCCCGTATTGCTGTCTATATATCCCCTGATGACGTCCTCGGGCCCCCTGAGCCTCTCATCCGGATCGTCCCGTGTGAACTTTGTTATTATCTTCGTGATGTTCTCATACGGCAGTTTTGAAAAATGCGTTATCACGAGCCGCAGAAGATCGCACTCCTCTAATTTCCCGCCTATGGAGAAATGATCGAAGAAAAGCTCTTTTACTCTGAGGCCCTCACCACTCACTCGGCGTTGTCCTTTCACGCTTTTATCACCGGTGCTCATGGGAAAACTGCCCCCATGAAATACAAAACCAGGACAATTCAGATCCACTTCCTGTCTATGCCCTGATCCACTTTTCCTCCGGCTCAGCTCTAGATACCATGTTTTTGCTCGATGGCGCAAGATAAACCGTACTCTGGCCGGTTGACACCGGAAGGGCAAATCCTATATATTTAGCATCCGGCTTCTGATAGAATACAGCCGGGATTCCATCGACTGCCGCGATCGGCGGCCGGTCAACCAGTATTAAACGGGAGGGTCGATCTTGTCAAAACAAGGGTCCAGTAAGAAATTCGATTTTGGTCCAAGGCGCGCTTATTACGCGGAAATAGGGCCTGAAAGCAGATCCAGCCGGGGGACGCAAGAGACGATAAGGATGTTTGATGACTATGATCTCATCTACAGAACGCTCTGTGGGATCCTCTATAACTTTGTTCCCAAATCGGGCCACCCGGGAGGGTCGATCTCCTCTGGAAGGATCGTTGAAAGCCTTCTTTTCAACACGATGGATTATTGCATCAGCGACCCTGAATGTCTCGGGGCAGATATCCTCTCGTACGCTGCCGGGCACAAGGCGATGGGGCTTTACGCGATGTGGGCGCTGCGTAACGAATGCGCCAGAGTCTCCATTCCCAAAATGCTCCCGGGCGAAGAGAGGCAGCTGAGACTCGAGGACCTTCTCGGCTTCCGGAGAAACCCGACGCAGGAGACTCCCCTCTTCAAAAAATTCAAGGCGAAACCTCTCGACGGACACCCCTCTCCGATCACTCCGTTCGTCAAGCTGTCGACCGGCGCCTCGGGCGTCGGAGTGACCACCTCCTTCGGCCTCGGGTTCGGAGCGATGGATGCCTACGGAAAAGAGGCTCCCTTCGTCCATGTCCTTGAAGGAGAGGGCGGAATGACCCCGGGAAGGGTCGCAGAAGCGATGGCGACTGCCGCGTCGGCCCAGATGTGGAATATCATGCTCCACGTCGACTGGAACCAGTCGTCGATCGACTCCGACAAAGTCTGCCGCGACGGAGAGACTCCAGGCGACTACGTGCAGTGGTCTCCAGCTGAATTCTGCTACCTCCACGACTGGAACGTCATTTTTGTCGAAAACGGCAAGGATATCGCCCAGGTCCTCGCGGCTCAGGAACTGGCTATGAAGCGCCAGAACGATCAGCCTACGGCGATCATCTACCGCACTATCAAGGGATGGCAGTACGGCATCGAGGGAAGAAAATCGCACGGCGCGGGACATGATTTCTGCTCCGACGAATATTTCAGGACGCTGAAGCCTCTCGAAGAGCGTTTCGGAGTGAAATTCCCCGCCTTCAAAGGGGAAAAGACACCCGAGAATATAGAAAAGAACTTCTACGACACCCTGATGGTAATAAGGAAGGTCCTTGAAGAGAACGGCGAGATCGCCGGTTTCTTCGGCAAGAGCCTCTCTGACGCCCACGACAGGTTGACCGGCGCGGGCAGGAAGCTTCGCGAAGGAGCCTGCGACGTCAGCAAGGTCTACGGCGACGATATCGTCTCGACCGAGATCCCCGCCGAGTTGACATACAAGCCGGGAACGAGCCAGACTCTCAGGGCTGCCCTTGGCGAGACCCTCAACTGGCTGAACAGGAAATCCGGTGGCGCCATCATTGCCGCCTCGGCCGATCTTCTCGGCTCGACTTCGATCCTGAAGGCCGGCGATGGATTCGGCGAAGGATTCTTCAACGCCGTATCCAATCCCGGATCGAGGATCCTCCTGACAGGCGGGATTTGCGAAGACTGCATGGGAGGGATCATGGCCGGGCTTTCATCATTCGGCCATAATATCGGCGCCGGTTCGTCCTACGGCGCCTTCATCGCCGCTCTTACGCACATAACGGCGCGGCTCCACGGCATCGGGCAGCAGGGGAAACATGATTATATCAAGCAGCCTTTCAATCCCTTCTTCCTCGTATGCGCTCACGCCGGCCTGAAGACCGGTGAGGACGGCCCGACCCATGCCGACCCGCAGGCTCTTCAGCTTCTGCAGGAAAACTTCCCCAAAGGGATAATGATAACGCTGACTCCATGGGATCCTCAGGAGCTCTACCCGCTAGTGATAGAGGCGCTGAAAAAACGCCCGGCGATAATCGCTCCATTCGTAACCAGGCCGAACGAAAAGATCTTCGACCGTAAGGCGCTTGGGCTTCCTCCCGCGACAGCGGCCGTCAAGGGCCTTTACGCCCTCCGGCGCGCCGATGGATCGAAGAGCCCTTATCACGGCACTGTCATCCTCCAGGGCAGCGGCATTACGAACACATTCATCGAAGAGGTCCTTCCCAGGATCGATGAAGCCGGCCTTAACATGAATATCTTCTATGTCGCCAGCGCGGAGCTCTTCACGATGCTTCCCGACGCTGAACAGAAAAAGATCTATCCCGACAAGCTGGCGGCTGAAGCGATCGCCATAACCGGTCTGACGCTGCCGACTATGTACAGGTGGATCACTTCGAGCGAGGGACGCGAATCTAGCCTCCACGCTTTCCGCGCCGGCCATTACCTCGGAAGCGGCCAGGCTCACAAGGTGCTGGAAGAGGCCGGCCTTCACGGCGCCGGTCAATGGAACGCTGTCAAAAAATACGCCGACTCGATGGAAAAGAAAACCGCTCGGAAGTGACATCCGGCCGGTGGTTTTTCCGATGCGGCAGGATCAGACAGACAAGGGCCATGTCAATGACATGGCCCTTGTCGTTTACACGTATATATGGTATTAAATACCGGTGATCCGGCTCGTCCGAAATTCGCAATCTATTGATCGAGAGGTCGAAAATTGAAGAATACAAAGATTCTGCCCATGCTGATCGTGATCGCTTCTATCATTGTCCACTCTGCAGCGCTTCGTTCCGAAGAGACCGGACAGCCCTGGACATATCCGCTCAGGAGCGATATCTACACGTATCGATTCGTTTCTGAGACTGACGATGTGTCGGCCCTTTTCGTCAATCCCGCCGGGCTGGCGATGCGCCCTTACAGTTCGATGCTTCTAAGGGGCGCCTACAGCTATGACAGGATGAGAGAAGTGACGGCGGGACTGGCCTTTCCCCACATCGGCATGGGATATTCAAGGCTCGATAACGGCCTCTTCAAATCGAGTTCCCTTTCTCTCGGCCTTGCCATTCCTGTCGGCGAAAGGTTTACCATAGGCAGTTCGATGGCGTGGAATAAAAGCGATATCGATCTCGACGGCTCTCCCTTCTCCGCCGGCCTCGGATTCATGATACGGCCATCCCGGCGCTTCTCGCTCGGGGGAGTATGGAATGACATGAATCGCCCCGGCTTCGGCGGAGAGCCTATCGAGGACCGTTTTACCCTGGCACTGTCGCTTAGACCGTTTGATGAAAGGCTTACGATGAGCTTTCAGGCCGATCTGAACGACGGCCTCAAGCCGGGTTATCTTATGGGAGGAAGTCTCGCGATAATCCCCGGTATCGAAATATATGGGACGTACGCGAGGGATCTTTCCAGGCCTGGCGACGACCCTTACGAGGAGTTTTCCGCCGGGCTGGCCTTTGCCTTCGATTACGGCAGGGTCAGGACCGCCACCCGCATGCTCCCTGACGGAGACAGAGACTACAGCGTCAATTCGATCTCTATCGAAAGAAGCAAAGCGTACAGGAAAGATACCCTGGTGAGGAAAGACCTTTTCGCCAGGGTGGAAGTGAGCGGCGAATATCTCGATGAAGGAGGAAGGTTTCAGCTTGTCGGGTCGAAAAACAACAACCTGCACACCCTCCTGAGAGAGCTCCGGAACATCCGCGATGACGAGGATATCAATGGGCTGCTTCTTAGTGTCGGCAACCTCGGCGGCGGATTCATCGGCCCCGTGAGCGGCAATCTCTACGAGATCCGCCAGGCGATATCTCAGGTCAGGTCGGCGGGAAAACCTGTCGTCGCCTATCTGACATCCGGCGGAGGAGCTTCAGAGCTCTACCTCGCCTCCGCTGCCGACAGGATCGTCTCGCCTCAGCTCGGCACGGTCGGCAACATCGGCGTTTCCCTCGAAGTCAAGAGGCTGAAGAATCTTTTCAACAAGTTCGGCATCGAATGGGACCATTCGACGGCCGGAGAATACAAGTCCTCTTTCCACACGCAGTATACCGATACTTCCACCGTGGCGCAGGCGGCGGAGATCCAGGGGCTTGTCAACGAATCGTACCGCCTTCTGACCGCGGCGATCGCGGAAGGACGGGGAATAAGCGGTGAAAAGATGGGCCGCCTCGCACAGGGGCAGATATTCTCGCCGGAAGAAGCGGTCGATGAGGGCCTTATCGACCGGGTCGGATGGAAGGCTGAAGCTGTGGAAGAACTCGGCAAGCTCGCCGGAAGGAAAGACCCGGAATCGACCCCCACTACGGATGTATCGGGCAGAATCTACTGGGATGACCGGTGGGCGCCCCCTCCCGCCGTAGCAATAGTCGGAGCTTACGGAAGCATCGAACCGGGTAAAAACAGCCTCGACCCGATCAGGGGTTCAAGAAAGATGGGATCATCGTCGATCGTCCATTCTCTTAGAAAAGCGTCCAACTGGCCGGGCGTAAGAGCTATCGTCTTTCGCGTCGACAGCGGCGGCGGATCGGCCCTGGCAAGCGACGCGATACTGGAAGAGATCCGTGATATACAGGAAAAAAGGAAGATCCCGGTGCTGATATCGATGTCAAATATCGCCGGGTCCGGTGGATACTGGATATCGATGTATGGAGACGCCATATACGCCGACCCCTTTACGATCACAGGCTCGATAGGAGTCGTTTCGGCAAAACCTGTACTTCAGGGACTGTATGAGAAAGCGGGGATCAATAACGAGACCTTCAAATCGGGGGAATATTCCGACGCTTTTTCAAGCGCCAGGCACGCCACCGAAGAAGAATCCGTCATGGTCGAAAAGCGTATCAGCAATATATACGAGATCTTCATAACGAAAGTATCGGAGGGTAGAAAGATCGAAAAGGAAGAGGTCTATCCTCTCGCCGGGGGAAGGCTCTACCTCGGTTCGCAGGCGCTTGAAGCTGGCCTGGTCGACAAACTCGGAGGGCTGTGGGACGCCGTGGAAGCCGCGGCAAGTATGGCGGGGATAGATAACGATTACACGACGCTCTATTTTCGAGCTTTCAGGGGATTCTTTTTCAATTCGCGGGAGATCTCCCCGCTCGGCATCCTCAAAGCGGCCCGCGGATTCTGGCCTTCAGGCGATAGCGACTTCGACAGGACGATCAGCGGAGAAGATATCGAATGATCGATATGACCTGCCCCGGCCCCTCGAAGCAGGCTCACCGGCAGACCGTTTCGAAAAGCCTTACCAGGTTCGCTCCCATGACGCGGTCCGTCTCCTCAGCGGTAAATCCCCGTTTTTCAAGCTCCTCCGCTATCAGGGGAACCCCTGATATATCGCCGAGCCCGACCGGCATGACAGGCGTTCCGTCAAAATCGGAGCCGAGCCCTACATGATCGATCCCCGCTACCGACACGGCGTGTTCTATATGATCGCCGACGGCGTCGATACCGGGCATCGGGATCTTGTCGATCTCGAGCATATACCGGCCCAGTATTTCCCTGTCCACACGCGCCACGTCGCCGCCATACTTCGCCGCCAGAGTCTTTCTCTCCGCCTTGTACCTGTTCCAGACAGACATTATTCTCTCGCTGCATACCTCTTCGAGAAAGGCGGGAAAGTAATTTATCCCGACGACTCCTCCGTTCTGCGCGAGAGCTTTCAGCATCTCGTCAGTGATATTTCTCGGGACGTCGCAGATCGAACGCATGCAGGAATGCGAGACGAGTATCGGGTTCGAGGAACGCTCCAGCGTATCGAAAAAAGTCCTGTCTGAACTGTGCGAGGTATCTATGACCATCCCGATCGCGTTCATCCCGGCCACAACCTCCCTGCCGAACCGGCTCAGCCCCCTCCATCTTTCCTCGCCCTCGCAGGAGTCAGCGATCTCGTTGTTGTTGTTCCAGGTCAGCGTCATGCACCTGACGCTGTTATCGTAGAGCCTGTGGAGCGCTTCGATATCGGAACCGATCGCGTGCCCCCCTTCGACACCTATGATCGACGCTATTTTTCCTTTTCCGGCGATCTCCCTTATATCGGTTCCTTTTCTGACGATCTCCGCCGCGCCTGAGTTCTTTTCGACCTGTCCCCGCAACCTCTCCGCCATTTCGAGAGTGCTGCTGTTCCATCTTTCGGGGGGAAGATCGGGATCGACCCAGCAGGCGAAGACCTGGGCTCCATATCCGGCCTCTTTCATCCTGGGAAGATCGATATGCCCTTCGGAGAGGCGTTTCCCGAGATCGATGGTATCGTCCCCCTTGAGCCTGGTCGCCGTATCGCAGTGGGCGTCAAAGATGAATCCCGCTTTTTTATAATCCATATTTCTCCTCCATACGTTGCCTGCCGCTTGAATGGCGCCGGGATAGAGGCATCCCCCACGCGATGAACGATGATAAAATATCCGTGATATTAATTACAGAAGATTTAAGCCACTAATGGATGATCTTGGCCGAGGTGGCTGCGTCGCCGTAGACGTAAAGGGCATATGGAAGAAGTTCTTCGGTGCTTCTGATCGCGTACTCCTGGAATGTCGGTCCGTTGAACCTGATATCATCGCTGTGGCTCGCGAAAAACTCCCATCCACCCTGGTCCCCCGCTGTGGCGCCGCCGATATATTCGAGGTTTGCAACGACTCTTCCGCCATAGAACTGGAGCCAGATCGAGTTCAAAGTAGCGGGGAATTCCCCTTCCATCGCGAAGTACGATGTCAGCGCCACCTGGACATTCTTGATATTCTGCACGGTGACGGCGACCTGGGCGGCTTTTTTGGAGCGATAGTAGTTCGAGACGACGATCGTGGCGAGAAAACCGATGATCTCCACCACGATGAAAAGTTCGAGTAGGGTAAATCCGGCTATTCCGATCCTTCGAAGAAGGGACTTTTTCCTTCTTCCGGTCCAGATTGCATTACTACCTGCCATAGCGCGGAAAAATCGCAAGATGCACTCCTTCTGCGTATAAAACCTTTTCATTCCATCTCGCCTGATTTCTTTGCAAAAAACATGACAAAAAAGGAGGAGGACCGCTGTCCTCCTCCTTCTGCTTCTCTGTGGCTTCGTATAAACCGTTATTCGAAAGGTACCGGAACTACCTTGACCACCTCGGGGATCCTCTCCTTGAGGACCTTCTCCACTCCGAACGTCAATGTCATCTGCGACATCGGGCAGCCGGCGCAGGCCCCTTTGAGCCTTACCATTACCACTCCATCCTCGACCGATACAAGCTTGATATCGCCTCCGTCAGCCTGAAGGTTTGGCCTGATCTCCTCGAGTACCGCTTTTACTTTTTCGAACATTATTTTAACCTCCAAATAAGTTGTGTCGGAAAAAATATACTATATCATACTCTACTTTCCAAGAAAGAAGTTATTGTCCATATAATGGACGTTATCGGTCCCGGCGGCATTGCCTCGTGACCGGCCTGGAGAGGTAAAAATCGCTTGTACCGACGCTCATTGTTCCCTATTGTTAATCATAATACCCGCCCGGTAAGGAGGAATCCTGGATGGCTTGACTTTTGCTCGGTAGATAACCGGTCGGAAGCCAGGCACGGATACTCAAGGAGAGAGCCTTTATGTTTCAGCGTCATCGAAAAAGTTACTTGATATCACTTATCTTCCTCGCTGTCTTCGCCTTCTCGGCGGCAGCCTTTTCCGCGGAAGAGGAATCGCCGCGGGAAAGAGTCGACAGGATCAACCGTGAGATCGCCGAAAAGGGAGGCCACTGGACGGCGGGATTGACCACCGCCGGTTCGCTTCCCTACGCCGAAAGGCAGCGTCTCAGCGGCATGATACCCCCGACGGCAGAAGAATGGGAACAGATGCCCCTTCGGGTCCTTGCCGAATCAGCCGCCCTGCCAGCTTACTACGACTGGCGCGGACACAGCGGCGTTACGATCGCGAAAAACCAGGGAAGTTGCGGCTCATGCTGGGCTTTCGCCGCGATCGGCCAGCTCGAGGCGCACGCGAGGATATACGACCAGAGGATCCTCGATCTCTCCGAACAGGCGGTCGTCGATTGCGACACATGGGGAGGAGACTGCGGTGGCGGATGGGTGGCAGGCGCGCATGAGCTCCTGCGCGACAGGGGGGCTGTCCATGAGAACTGCATGCCTTACCAGGCGACGGACGGACTCCCGTGCGTGATGGACGGCTGCGAAAAACTGGCGTGGATCAACTCGTTCTGGTCGATCTCCACACAGCCCTCGCAGATCAAGCAGGCTATCTACGATTACGGTCCTGTGGCGTGCGGCATGTTCGCCCATGATGACTTCAGCAGTTATTACTCCGGCTGCTACGACCACGATTACGCTGACACGCCGAACCACGCCGTCCTGCTTGTCGGATGGGACGATAACGCCTGCGGCGGCGAGGGCGCGTGGATAATGAAGAACAGCTGGGGAGAGGACTGGGGGACCGATGGATTTTGCTATATACAATACGGCGTCTGCAGCATCGGCTCTTTTCCTTACCAGATAGAATATCAGCCGAGCAGCGTCCTGGTGCATCTCGATAATCCCAACGGCGGCGAAGAGCTTGACATGGAAGAGCTCTACGAGATCAACTGGACTCTTGGAAGGGCAGTGCCCGATTCGGTTAATGTTTTTCTCAGTTTCAACAGCGGCGACACTTACGAGATGTCGCTGGCGAATGGTCTTGAAGGGACTGTCGACAGCCTGATCTGGTCCGTCACCGAGACTCCGGTAAAAAGCGCGAGGATCAAGATCGTAGCCTGGCTTGACGGAGTGATCGGCGGATTTGACGAGAGCGACGCTGATTTTACGATAGTCGGGCCGCCGTACAAATATGTCTCGCCTGACGGCGACAACCGCGAACCATATTCGATACCTGCCTGGGCGGCGCATAACGTGCAGGACGCTGTCGATTTCGCCGACGACAACGACACGATCATGGTCGCTGGAGAACACGTCTACGTCGGGCCGGTCACCGTCTCGAAACCTGTCTGGCTTCTCGGGGGTTGGAACGCCGGATTCTCGGGGAGAGACCCGCGGGTCTATATCTCAAGGCTGCAGTCGGTGGGAAGCGTAGTCTCGTTCATGAACACTACGACCCTCCCCTGCGGCATCGACGGGTTCACTATCGCCGGTGGAACGGGAAAAAGCGCCCTCATCCCGTCAAATGGCCTCTATGGCGGAGGGATATTCTGCTACAACTCATCTCCCGTGATAAGAAACAACACGATCTTCGATTGCGGTTACACTAACGCCTCGGGTTTCAGCGGCGGAGGGGGGATCTCATGTTACAACGGCGATGTAACGATCGAGGACAATACGATCGACAGCTGCTCGGCGCAGTCGGGCGGTGGGATTTACCTCTATCAGACAAACGCCGTGATTTCGGGGAATGTCATCTCGAGGTCTTTTCCGAATGCTGACTATGGCGGAACGAAGAACGGCGGCGGAATCTATGCCCTCCACTCCTCTGTGGAACTTGAAAATAACAGCATAACGTCGAACTCCGGGTATGTCTACGGCGGAGGTGTCTACGCCCGTTTCAGCCCAGTCACATCTTCCGGCGACACGATCTCCGGAAATTCCTCAAAAAACACCGGCGGAGGCTTATATATCGAACGTTCTTCATTCACCGGCTCTCGTATGAGCGTCATTGATAATTATTCTACAAGTATGGCAGGGGGCCTTTTCCATAAATGCGCCAGCTTTTCGCTGAAAAACTCGATAATAGCGCTCAATGAGGCCGCCTTCGTCGGCGGCGGCGTCTATGCCGACAGCTCGTGGGGCGAGATAATCAACAATACCGTTGACAGAAACACGGCGGCGTTCGGCGGCGGCAATCTCTTTCTGGCCAACATGGAAACGACGTCGATAACAAACAACCTCGTCACCTACGGACGCAAGTACGGGCTGCAGGCGACAAGCCAGGTGAAGATCACTCTTCAGTACAACGACATCTTCGGAAATTTCCCTGAAGATCTCTTCATGATCGATTCGGACAGTACGAATATCTTTGAAAATCCCCATTATGCAGACACTACGGCCCTGGACTATCACCTTGCCCTTCACTCGGCTGGGATAGACGGCGGCGATCCTTCCCTTGGCGGCGACCCCGACGGCTCGACGGCCGATATGGGGGCGTATGGAGGAGAAGGGGCTCTCTTTGCAGCTCCTGATCATATCGCCGGGCTTACCGCCTCGGCGCTCAACGATTCGACGATACATATCGAATGGTCCGCCCTGTCATCTCCTGGGCTTGACTATTACGCCATATACTCTTCACTTACCGACCGGTTCCGGCCGCTCGAGACGAACTTCCTCGGCACTGTCACCGGAGGCCTGACCACTCTCGACGTAACGCATCTTGACGGATGTCATTATTACCGGGTGTCGGCCGTGGACCTCGCGGGATACGCGGGGGGATATTCGCCCCAGGCCAGAGCGTGCGTCTCCGGCGTCGATAATATCGATCCGGTCGTGACAGTGACCCTGCCGAACGGCGGAGAATATTTCGAGACGGGAGACCCGGTAAATATCGCCTGGATAGCGACGGACAATATCGGTGTCGATTCAGTCAGCATCTGGTTCTCTTCGAACGGTGGAGACGATTTTGAACTTGTCGCCCAGGGAGAGGATAACGATTCGCTTTATGTTTGGTTCGCTCCTTCCATGGTCGCCGACTCGTGCCTGATCAGGGTGGTCGCCTTCGACTCCGGATTGAACGAGGGAGAGGACACCAGCGACGATTTCTTCTCCGTCTTCGATCCAACGGGGGTCGGAGAAGATGAGGAAGAACCTGGCACTCCGGTATACGCGACCGCTCTGGAACAGAACTACCCGAATCCTTTCAATGGAAACACGACGATAGCGTATACCCTTTCAGAGAGATGCGACGTTGAACTATCGATCTTCGATCCTGCCGGACGCCTGGTGAGAACACTTGAAAAGGTCACCAGGGAACCGGGCAGGCATTTCACCGCCTGGGACGGAAAAGACGGCGCGAAACGTTCCGTCACTTCGGGAGTCTATTTCTGCAGGATAAAAGCGGGGAAATTCCGGCAGACGAGGAAAATAGTCTACTTGCGCTAGGATCAAGCAAAGAATATAATCGCTGCCATAAGCGGGACCTCCCCTTACCGGGGCGGTCCCGTCTCATGGGACAGTAACGGCAGAGGATATAATGAGCAGTCACAGCGGCCACGCTCATCACAGTCACGGGATCGAATCTGGAAGAAAAATCACCTGGGCCAGTATCTGGATCAATGCTTTCCTTATCGTTCTGAAGATCCTCGGAGGCATATTCGGCCAAAGCAGGGCCCTTCTCGCCGACGGAATACATTCAGTCTCTGACTTCATCTCCGATATTGTCGTACTTATCGGCCTGCATTTCCTCGCGAAGGAAAGCGACGAAGACCACCCCTATGGCCATGGCAAGATCGAAAGCGTAGCCACGCTCTTCGTCGGGGTGACGCTCCTTCTCGCCGCTTTCAGAATAGGGATAGACGCTTCGATGGCGATATACAGGGGTGAGATCGCGATCCCCCACGGGTATACCATAATAATCGCCGCCCTTTCAGTGGCGTTTAAGGAGATCCTCTATCATCTGACGGTGAGGATCGGCAGGACGGCGCGAAGCGAAGCTATGATAGCCAACGCCTGGCACCATCGTTCAGACGCTATATCCTCCGTGATAACCCTCGTCGGAATAACGGTGGCGATATACAACCCTTCTCTCAGGGTGCTTGATTCATATGCCGCCCTTCTCGTTTCTTTCTTTATTATTAAAGTCTCATTCGGTATTCTCAAAAGCGCCTTTAAGAAGATCATAGATACTTCGCCGTCAAAAGAGTTCCTCGACCGCGTCCGGGGCTTGACCGCTGATATCGACGGCGTTCGTGAATGCCACGATCTTATGGCAAGGTATTATGCCGACAGGATAAGAATGGAGATCCACATACAGGTCGATCCGCTCATGACGGTTGCCGATTCCCATCGCATCGTCGATGCCGTCGTCGAAAGGATAACTGAAGAGTACCCCGAAGTCGAAAAAGTACTCGTCCATGTCGATCCATATGAAGAGAGGAAAGATTGAGAAAAGTAGAATTCTTCAGGCACAGCGTCGGGGAGGAGGAGATCGCGAGAGTCGGCGGAGTCCTCAGGTCGCTCTTCCTTACGACCGGTAACGAAGTGGCCGAATTCGAGTCGACCCTTGCCAGCTACCTCGACCTTCCCTTCACGGCGGCTGTCACAAGCTGCACGGCGGCGATGCAGCTCGCCCTTCTCGCCGGGGGCGTCGGTCCGGGGGATGAAGTCATCACCACGCCGCTTACCTTCATAGGCTCTGTCAATGCCATCCTGATGACCGGAGCGACTCCTGTCCTTGCCGATATCGACCGGTCTACGGGGAATATCGATCCCGCGGCCGTAGCCTCCGCCGTCACCGGGCGCACCCGCGCGATCCTGCCAGTACACCTCTACGGCCAGATGTGCGATATGGAAGCTCTCCGCGCGATCGCCGACAGGCACGGACTCTTCATCGTCGAAGACGCCGCTCATTCTCTCGAGGCTGAGTGGAACGGCAAAAAACCCGGCCACTACGGCGACTATGCCTGTTTCAGCTTTTACGCGACCAAGAACATCACCTCCGGCGAGGGAGGCGCGATATCGGTGAAGGACCATGACAAGAACGAACTGCTCCGCCAGCTCAGGCTTCACGGTTTCGATCGCAACGCGATGGAGCGCTATACCGATCATTTCGAACAGTACGACGTCAGTATCCTCGGATGGAAATACAACATGGACAATATCCACGCCGCGATACTCAACGAACAGATGAAAAAACTCCCGTCGATGCTTGAAAGGCGCCGGGAGATATACGCCAGGTACCATGACGCCTTTTCCGGGATCGAAGGTATCGAACTGCACTCCGTAAGGCCTGAAGCCACTCACGCCTTCCACCTGATCACTCTTCTGGTAGACCCTGACAGGCGCGACGCGGTGATGGCGGGAATGCAGAAAAGGGGCATAGGAATGTCGATAAATTTCCATCCCCTTCACCTGATGACATATTACCGGGAAAGATTCGGTTATAAAAAGGGGGATTTTCCAGCGGCAGAGGAGATCGGATCGAGGACGCTGACCATCCCATTCTATCCGAAACTCACTGCCGGCGAGATCGAATATGTCATCGAGAATCTTTGCGAATTAGTCAAAGGAAAGTGACATCCGGGGCAATTGAAGATGCCAGCCGCGCGGCGCCGCGATCACGGAAAAGAACACCGGCAGATCTGACGTCATCATCCGCTTCGAGGCGACTCGAGGATCTTCATCACGCGTTTTTTGTAACTTCTCCCGATCGGAAGTTGCTTTTTACCTGTTTCTATCATCTCCGAATTGAATGAGTTCACCCTGTCGATCGACACGACATACGACCTGTGGATACGGAGAAAATTCTCCGGAGGCAGCCCTGCCTCAAGGATATGCATCGCCGTGTTCGTCATGATATGACCATCTGTCGATACTATATTGACATAATCTTTCATCGCCTCAAGGTAGATGATCCGGTCCAGCGGAACGCGGACAGTTTTCCGTTCGCTTTTCACGTTGATATATCCATTGCCCGACGGAATCGGTTCATCGGCGGCGGATCGTTCTTTTTTCTTTCCGCGGCTATCGAGATATCTGTTGATCGCCTTCATGAACCTGTCAAAAGAGACAGGTTTCACAAGATAGTCAAGAACTGAAAGCTCGTATCCTTCGAGCGCGAAATCGCGGTAGGCGGTCGTGAATATCACTGCCGGCGGATTGTCGAGCAACCTGAGAAAATCGGTTCCCTTGATATCAGGCATCTGGATATCAAGAAACATCAGGTCGATCTTTTCAGATTTCAGGACTTCCAGAGCTTCAGCGGCGTTCGCGCACGTCGACGCTATCTCGAACTCGCTGAACCGCTCGAGATGATTCGCGATCACTTCTATCGCGAGCGGTTCGTCGTCTACGATAATACACCGGTTTTTCATATGCCGTCTTTCTCCGTCTGATCGAAAATGATGCTGACTTTTACCGAAAAACTCTCATCCAGGTCAGACAATTCGAAGTCATGTTTTTTCGGATAAAGAAGCTCAAGCCTCCTCTGGACGTTTTCCAGCCCTATCCCCTGATGTTGCCCATTTTCGCCTTTTCCATTTCCTGACTTTCCGTTCTCTACCAGAAATTCTATCCTGTTCTCATCGATATCAAGTCGTATGCGCATCCAGGGATCTTTGGGATCATGGCTGGTGCCGTGCTTGAAGGCGTTTTCCACCAGTGGCAGGAGAAGCAGCGGGGCGATCTCGATCCTGTCATCTTTTCCGTCGACGCGGAAATCAATATTGAGCCTCGTACCATATCTCAGTTTTTCAAGCTCGATATAGTTTTCCATAAGAGCGATCTCCTTCTTCAGACTGATCACCGGCGTGCCGCATTCATAAAGAATATAGTCGAGAAGCTCGGAAAGCTTAAGGACGATCTCCGGAGCGCGGGAATCGTTCTTCAGGGTAAGCGCGTAGAGGTTGTTAAGAGTGTTGAAGAGAAAATGAGGATGGATCTGTGCCTTCAGGTATGCGAGCTCTGCCCTTAGCTTTTCCTTCTCGACCTGCTGCTTCAAATACTCCGTTCTGTACCAGTACTTGAGCAGCTTGATCGACGCCGCTATCGCCACGGTGGTATATATCGCAACGATCCGGTATGTGATCCCGAACGAGATCAATGTATACCGACCTGTATATTCAGGCATATACTTCGGTACGACCAGATATACGACATTCAATTGCTGCAGCATGCCGAACAGAAAAGAGGAGACCAGGGTAAGGAGAAAAAAGAGGGTCAGTTTTTTTCGCAGAAGAAAATACGGAATCAGGAGATATGTCGTAAAGTACGTCGCCAGCATTGTCGCTGGCATATAGAGGAGAAAAAGAGATAACTGGAGCTTGTAATTCCCCTCGGGATAACCATAGATGAAAGTATTGATCGCGAGATAGGCGATCCAGAACCCGGCATGGGATAGAACGCGCCTATGGTTGAATTTTATGATCGGACCTGCCATTGAAATTCCCCGCCGAATTGAAGATTCGCCATAAATATACCTTCCTGGCAATTTAATGAAAATTAAAATCGCCCGGAGGCGGAAAAAGACTTATGAACAGCGGGATAATACCTCCAGGCGTCATTCATCGGGGAAATCGCGCTGTCAGGGAAGCTGAAGCTGTCTTTGATCTAAAATTTCTCTTTCTATCGTTCGAACAGGATAAATTCAGGATATAAAAGAGAATTGTGATCCGCGAGGAAGGAGTAGAGATGAAATATTACAGGCTCCCGCGACAATTGGTGATATTGACCATTCCCGGCCTTATTGTTTTACTTGTTTCCTGCGGACCGGAGAGTGTGAGCGCTCCCGAAACAAAACCGGACACTCCGCTCGATATTCTTTTCATAGGCAGCAGTTATTTCGCGTCGAACGACCTGCCGTCAATGGTCGGAGATCTTATCGCTGCTTCGGGAAAAGATATCAATATATCGACCGAGATCGTTCCAGGCAGGTACCTCGACTATCACGCCAAAAGCTCTGCCACGGCGCTCAGGATAAATGAAAAAGAATGGGATTATATATTCCTGCAGGGTGGATGCACCACTATCGCCTATCCTGAACCGGATAACCCTTTCAGCTCGACGACGCTGCTCCACCCCCTTCTGCCTTCCCTGGTGACCCTTGAAGCAAAGATACACGGGAACTGCGAGCGGACAAAGATGGTCTATTTCATGCCATGGGCTTACGAGGACGGCATGACGTTTATGAAAGAATTTCCGTGGATCTTCGAGACATATGACGTGATGCAGCAGAGGATAATCGACAATACGCTGCTATTCGCCGGACAGGTCGATTTCGTCATAGCACCGGTGGGATCGGCTTTTCGCGCTATAATAACGGAACTTCACAATCCACTTCACTACCTTCACCAGGATGACTGGAATCACCCGTCATTGTTCGGATCGTACCTTGCCGCCTGCGTCATATATTCGACTCTCTATCTTGAAACCGCCGAGGGGATAGAATACTACGCCGGGATAAGCGAAGCGACAGCTCTGCATTTCCAGGAAGTCGGCTCGACAACCGTGCTTGCCAAACGTCAATTGTGGAAACTTGCAGACTGACGATGATCCGGGAGACGGGCGTTCCCGGCCCCCGGATCATCTCTTTTGGATAACTCGCGGCAGATGAGCGGCGACGTTGAAAAACCCGCGACGATCTTTCAGTCTTTCACTTCAGGCGTTTCCACAAAGACTCTTTTCACGCCCGCCCCTGTGATTTTCTCCAGTACGTTGATGAAGACAAGATATCTCGTATCACTGTCGGACGACAGAGAGACAACGAGCCCCGGGTCTTTCGACAGGCGATCTCTGAGGACGGCCTGGAGCTTGTCCAACCCCATCTGATCGCCATCGAAGTCCACTTCTCCTGATGAGGCGATGACCACCGGAGCTATATGCTGCTCCGGTACTTCTTCCATCCGCCTTATCACCTCCCTGTCGGGAAGCCTCAGCGGCACTCCGCCGTTTCCCTCTACCTTGTATCTGACTTTCGTCATATCCGCTTCCGAAAGAAGCCTGTGAAGACTGAAGATCGTATTCATTACGACATCTGCGTCACAATCTATCTCTATGATCGGATATTCACCGGCCTCTTTGAACCTGCCTTTAAGAATCTCCAACAATTCTTCGATCGGGACGCGCTTTTCTTCAAACCAGACCGAATTATCGCTATCGACGGTCACTCTCAGACCTTTTTCACTGTCGGGAGCCGGGAGATCGTCTTTTGCTGAATTTTCCGATCGTGACGCTGCTGGCGCGTTTTGAAAACCTGGTTGCTCGATTGAAGCGCTGCTGAAGTACCATGAAAAGGGCAGGATCATGATAGCAGACAAAGCCGTTATCACTGCTGCCTTGCCTCTTGTCATAGAACGCATCATTCCTCCTCTCATCTGATAGATGACTCGACTCAACAGTTCGTTCTTCTGCCTGATCAGGGCAGACGCCGAATGGCAAGCGACCTGATCGCTTACCATCTTCTCGGCGATTTCAACCAGGTACCTGGAATACTCTATTGAAGTGCTTCTTTTACTTCCCACTGAAATATCGTCGCAGGCCATCTCCCGGTATTCCCTCAGTTTCGAACAAAGGATATTGACCATCGGGTGGAAGAAATAGATCGCCTGAGCTGATAACTGAAATATCTGAAAGACACTGTCTTTTCTTTTTATATGGGCCATTTCGTGCAGGATGACAAGTCTGCGGCACTCGATGCTCCAGTCGTTCCATTGAACTGGAACGAATATCTTTCGCGGGAAGATGCCGAGACTCAGCGGGCATGATATCTCTCCGGAAAGACAGATACCTGTCCTCCTGTCTCCCGTATAGACCATGGAATACTCATCGGGAAACTGCTTCGCCTTTTTCAGCTTCTCGCGCAGGCGGATGGTCGAAAAGGCTGATAAGGCAATAGAGCTGATCACGCCTGCCATCCAGAGAAGAAATACAAGGCCGATTATCCCGATCCCGTTTTCGGCCTGACCGGAAAATTCAGAACCTGCCGTGAAAGGAATGGAGCCGAAGTCAGATGACACTGTGCCATGGAGAGATCTGGCCACTTCGATGTTGGAGAAAGCCGGCAACAGGCTCGACGGGATGAAAGGGGGCAACAGGAGTTTAAATATCCCTGTCATCGCGATAATGTATTTGATCCAGGCGCCGCTGTTTCGAAGACGGTAAAGTAAAATAAAAATTAGAGTGAGAAAAATACTGTTCTGCAATATCGCGATTCCGAAGTATTTTCCCCATGCCTGCGCGAACTGGTTTATCAGATCTGTCATGATTCCTTCTCCCTGAGTTCCTTCTCGCGCCGATCGATAAGTCTCTTGATCTTTTTGATCTCGTCGAGATCGACGCTATCAAGCGAAAGAAGCGAATTGGCAAATGCCGGGATCGAACCTCCAAAGATCCTCGAGACTATTGACGATAACTCTGTTCTGGTAAGTTCCTCCCTCGAACAGATTGGAGAATAGAAATTGACCAGTCCCGTCTTGTGCCGGGTGAGCAGCTTTTTCTTCTCAAGAGTGTTCAAGACAGTCTGCACCGTCGTATAAGCCTTTTCCCCGTTCGGAAAGAGATGTTCGAGGACCTCGCGTACTGATGGCTCACCCCCCAGATCCCAGACAGCTTCCATGATCTCCCACTCTGCCGGAGTCAGTTTCGGTTTTCTCTTCATCGATCCTCCTAACACGACCATATATCTACTATATCTATAGTAATAATACTAGATTTATCGTCACAGTCAAGAAAAAACTCTGTTTTTTCAGAAGTTTTCGTTAATCTTTTTCCCTCCGCCCAACGCCCGGACCCAGATGAAATATACGGGGATACCGGCGACGACAGATACAATCGCCGCCCCCGATTCAAAGGGCCTGTTATAGAATGCGACTGCCATAAGGGCGAGCATGCTGATAAGGAAAAACAGAGGGACGAATGGATACCATGGAACCTTTACCGCTGTCGATTCACCGGTCTTTCTTTTCCTGGCGATAAAAATGCCGGCGACGGCGAGCCAGGGAAAGATGCTCAGCCCGAACCCGAGGTAGACGAGCAGCTGCTCGAACGATCCGATCGATACCATCACCATCGCGATGACTCCCTGGATGATGATCGAACGCCCCGGCACCCCGTATCCTGGATGTACTTTCGAAGCAAACGGCAGGAAAAGCTTATCCCTGGCCATCGCGAAATATACTCTCGGACCTATAATTATGAACGCGCTGAGGGAAGAAAGCAGGGCAAGACCGACCATCAGGCTAAGCCCCTTCCCCATCCAGCTGCCGAAAGCTATAACGGAAGCCTGTTCGACGGCTACTACTGTCCCCCTGATCTGCTGATAAGGGATCGTATGGAAAAGGAATATATTGATCGCGAGATACAGTACTATGACTATCCCCGTCCCGGAGATAAGAGAAACTCGGAGCGTCCGCCGCGGATTCTTCAGTTCCCCGGCGATATAGGCACTGGCGTTCCATCCACTGTAGGCGAACATCACCAGCATCATCGCCGTTCCGAAAGAGGGCCATGACCATGGTCCGACACTTTCGCGGAAACCGATGTTTGACCAGGCTCCTTTGCCTGCGGCAAGCCCCGCCACGGCGATTCCGATCACGATGGCGATCTTTACGATCGTAAGTATGTTCTGGATCCTCGACCCTCTCCTTACGCCGGTATAGTGAATAGCGGTGAATATCGCTATTATCGCGACGGCGACCGCTTTCTTCGCTATCATCAACATGCCGGGTTGAAGGGATATCAGATCTCCGTTCAGACCGGCGAAGGTATACTCGGAAAAGCCGATCGCCGAAGCAGCTATCGGCGCGGAAAATCCGACGATCAGGCTTGTCCACCCGGTAAGAAAACCAAGGACTGGATGGTAAAGGGTCTTGAGATAGATATATTCAGCTCCTTCAAACGGCATCCTGGTGGCAAGCTCGGCATAACATAGAGCCCCGGCGATCGCTATTAACCCGCCGAAGAGCCAGCAGGAAAGGACGGCAAGGGGCCCGGGAAGATAGCCGGCAAGGATCCCCGATGTAGTGAATATCCCCGCCCCTATGATATTGGCGACGACGATATTCGTTGCTGAAAAACTTCCGATCTGTCTTGAAATGCCCGGGGTGATGCCGCGCTCCCTCTTCTCGGTATTCATTCTATCTCCAGTCGATGTGATCCGGCTGCCTATCCTTTCGAAGGAATCACGGAAGCGCTGCCACCGGTTTAGTATACCGCGCTGAGCACCCAAATGTTTCGTATTATTTACCGGAAACTCTTGATGCTTTCATTCGTATTAATACTGGTCCCTCTCTATAAGCGGACCGTGATTTTGCGGAGTTTTCCTCTGGCCGCGTCCACCGGGCGGTCATGATGGGAAATGATCGTCCATAGGCCGTTCCGGGATCTTTCAAAAAGGAGTTTTTCCATGTACACCGGTCTATCGTCCAGGTTGCCTCGATCCATCGCCGTCATGGCGTTTGTCTTCTCTGTTCTCTGCCTTTTCTCCACACCCCGCCTTTTCGCGCAGGAGAAGGAGTCCGCCGATATCGAAACTCTCCGGGAGGAGTTCGCCACAGCGTATGAAAGCGGCGATTATTCGACGGCTCTCGAGAAAGCGAAAAAAATGAATGAGACTCTCGAATGGGACCACGCGGAAGCCTTATTCAATATCGCCCGGACGCACAGCCGCCTTGGCAATGATATGGAGACTTATATCTGGCTCAAAAGAGCGATCGACGCCGGTTACTGGTGGGCGCGCGGGATCATGGACGAAAAAGACCTTGAGAGATTCAGGGCTGAGCCGTGGTTCAGGGAACTGGTAAGGTACGCCTGGTCTAAAGGATATGCTTCCCTTCTTGAACGGGAGGACCGCGGCGAGAGCCAGTACCCCGATAAGGTGATGGAATCCCTCGATCTCAAGCCCGGGCTCCGTATAGCCGACATCGGTGCGGGAACGGGTTATTTCACCGTCCGTTTCGCGAGAGCTGTCGGTCCGGATGGAAAGGTCTGGGCGCGCGATATCTCGCAGGAGATGCTCGACTACCTCGAAAAACGACTTGAAGTGGAGAAGATCGACAATGTCGAGCTGGTAAAGGTCGGACCGGAAGATCCCCTTCTGGAAAAAGGATCTATGGATATGATCTTCATGATAGATACGATCCATTACGTCAAGGACCGCGCCGCCTACGCGAAAAAAGTCCTCGATGGGCTGGCACCCGGCGGTAAATTCGTGATCATCGACTATCGGCCTAAACCGATGGAGGAAAGACCCTGGGGACCGCCTCCGGAGCAGCAGATCCCGCGCGAAACGATGGATGAGGATATGGAAGGAGCCGGTTTCAAAGTCGTCGGATCGTACGATTATCTTCCGGAACAGTATTTCGTGATCTACCAGGCGAAATGATCTTTTTCACGCTCCCCGCGTAAAAATAGATTTGACTTCGAGCGACGGTGATGTTATTTTTTACACATGTTAATCTGTTCGCATTATTGCGCGGCTTACCGCTTCCGCCCCGTCCCAATCGGAGTACGAAGGGTCATCGCGCCATCTTAAAACGAAAGGAGCACACGGATGAGATCTTTTATTATCCCCCTGGTAGCCGCCGTCCTTATCCTGGGAGCTACAGTTCCATCTGTTGCTGGCGATATCCATGCCGCGATAGAGGCGGGAGATGCAGCCAGGGTAAAAGAAATACTGAGGAATGTCCCCGAAGCGGTCAATGAACGCGCGGACAACACTTTTCGCGAACTGCCGATCCATTTTGCGGCAACGGTGGGAAATATCGAGATCGCCCGTATCCTTCTCGACGCTGGAGCCGATGTCGACGCCGGGGACAGCGATAACAGTACGGCGCTTGGGATCGCCGCGATGCGCAAGCACCATGAAATGGTCAGGTTCCTGCTCGAACAGGGAGCTGATGTCAATCACCGCGACCGAAAGGCCGATACCCCTCTCAGCTTTGCCTGCTATAGGGGTAATGACGAGATGGTCCAGATCCTGATCGATTCGGGAGCAGATCTCTACTTCAGAAATCCCCACGGAGAGACCATGCTTCACTATGCCTGTCAACGGGGTCTTCCGGCGCTCGCCGCTCATATCGTCGCGAACGGGACCGACCTGGAAACCCAGTCGATAAACGGAGGTACTCCTCTCGCCTATGCCGCCGGGTCTGACAATACTGAAATCGTCCGCATGCTGCTTGAAAATGGAGCGAACCCCAATCCCCCTGTCAAAAAAGGCGATGTCACTCCCCTTATTTTCACGACATGGCGAGACGCGGTGGAATCAGCGCGTATTCTGCTTGAAAACGGCGCGAATACGGAGACCCGGGGATATCAGGGAAAAACAGCTTTGATGAACGCCGCTGACAACTGTTCCATGGAAATGGCCAGCCTGCTCATAGAGCATGGAGCCAATGTGAACGCTGTCGACGAAAACGGAGCCACGGCGCTTGTGCTGGCAGCCGAAAAGGGAAAAGCCGGTCAGGTGGAAGCTTTGATAAAAGCGGGCGCGAAGCCTGAACTGGGAAAGGATAAGTGCGGAAGGACAGCTCTGCAGCTCGCAGCGATAGGCGGTTACAGCGATATAGCCCGCATGCTTATCACCGCCGGAGCCGACCCGGACAGTAAGGGCGCCTGCGGCATATCCCCAGTCGATCTTGCCGGATATTATGGGAATGGCGCGGTCACCAGTCTGCTCAAGGCAAAAGGCGCTCGCGCCGGATCAAAAGCGATCGACAGGTCCCCTTCTTCACTGGGAAGGCCGGGAAAGGATGAAGCCACCATATATTTTCTCGGCCACAGCGGCTGGGCGGTCAGGACCCGGAATCACTTTCTGATATTCGATTATTTCAAACAGCGCGAAGATCCCGACAAGCCAGGCCTTTGTAACGGAAGGATCGACCCGGCAGAACTATCTGGAGAGATGGTGAGCGTCTTCGCTTCCCATTTCCACGGGGACCATTACTATCCCGGAATATTCGAGTGGAAGGACCAGATCGCTGATATTAACTATTTTCTCGGGCTCCAGCCGAGAGACAGCGTACCGCCATATGAATTCATGACGGAGCGTATGGAAAAGAAATACGGTGATATAAAGCTTACCACGATCCATTCGACCGACGCGGGAGTAGGGATGCTTGTCGAGGTAGACGGCCTTACGATATTCCACGCTGGCGACCACGCTAACGGGGAGACCGGACTGATGGATGAATTCACTGAAGAGATCGATTTCCTTGCCGCGAGATGTCCCCGCCCCGATATCTGCTTCATGGGGATCAGGGGTTGCAGCCTCGGTCAGCCTGACCAGGTGAAGGAAGGGATCGAATACACTCTTGAAAAACTCAGACCGATGGTATTTATCCCGATGCATGCTTCCGCGGACGGCAGCGCCTACAGGGAATTCATCGGCGGGATCAGTGAAAAATTCAGCAAGACAGGGATGGTCGCGCCGGAAAACCGCGGCGATCACTTCATCTATAAGAAGGGAAAGATCATAGATCCCAGACCGTTCATCGAGGATCTGGCCTATGGAAAGAAAAAGGCGGAATGCGCCGAGAAGACCGCCAGCGGATGCGCTGACAGATAATGATCACATTTTTGGACAAAAAAAGGGGCTGGAGATATCTCCAGCCCCTTTAAAGAAAAGCTTCCTCTATCTTTCTTCGATTTTCGTCTTGTAATCGTAGCTCCTCGGATCACAGCACTTCTCTTTCAGGAACTCGATAGCTTTTTCAAGCTGCACGTCCCGCCCCGCTTTTTCCATTTCGGGAGGACTCGGCACTATGATATCGGGTATCGCTCCACGGCTCTCCAGCTGCGCCATGCTGCTCGCTTCCCATATACCGATGAATGTCTTCCTTATCGCGCCGCCGTCAATCAGATAGTGCGGCACGACCGCTATCACGAATCCGAGCGTCGGTACGCCGATGACCGTTCCGAGCCCGCGTTCCTTGACCGCGCTTGGAAATACCTCGGCGTCGGAATATGAATACTCGTTGCAGAGTACGACTACTTCACCGGCAAAGACATCAGTCGGCCTCTCGATCGGTGACTCTCCCCTCGACTGCTGAATATGATATGGGCGCCTTTCGAGATAATCTATCACCCTCGTGTCGATCGAGCCTCCACCATTATACCGAACGTCGATTATCATCGCGTCCTTGTAACGGTACTGTTCGAATTTTTCGCGGAATTCGGTCCATCCCGATCCCGACATATCCTGAAGATGCATATATCCGATCCGTCCCTCGCTGGCCCTGTCGACTGCCTCTTCGTTCTGATATACCCAGTCGTTGTACTGAAGGGTGATATCCTGGTATATCGGCTGGAATTTCGTCTCGATCGCGCCCTTCAAAGTCGGCTTATCGTTAGTCATGATCGAAACCTTGTTTCTCGTTTTACCCACCAGATGCTTGTAGAAATTCTCAAACGGTTTGATCTCGACGCCATCGATCGCGAGGAGATAATCATCCTTGTTGATCTTCACGAATTCGTTGTCGAGCGGGGACCTGTCTCTGATCGACAGCTTGTCCCCCCTGAAGATCCTGTCGAATCTCGGCAGGCCGGAATCCTCATCGAGATACAGACGAGCTCCCATGAATCCCATCGGTACTCTTTCAACCTGCTCGCCATCGCCACCGCTCACTCCCTGGTGGGAAGCATTGAGCTCGCCGACCATCTCGGTCATCATCGTATTGAGTTCACTGCGGCTCTTCACGTAAGGAAGGAGGCTTCCGTAATAATCCCGGATATAATCCCAGTCTACCCCATGGGTGTTCTGATCGTAAAAATGATACTTGATGACCCGCCAGCCCTCGTTGAATATCTGGCCCCATTCAGCGCGGCGATCCAGCATCATCGTCGTGTTACGCTTGATCTCTAGCTTGCCGCTTTTATCTTCGTCATCGTCGGTCTTCTTCGCTGACGCTTTGCTTCCTACCTTGACGATCATGAAATTGCTTCCATCGAAGATGCCGATATGTTCTTTCCCCGAGGCCAGACCGTAAGCGGAAATAGTCGAAGCGATCTTGTCTGTCTTGAACTTTTCCGTATCAAAAGCGTAGAGGTCATAGGTGACTCTCATCATCACTCTTTGAGCGCTCAGGACAAGATAATAGTAATACTTGTCGGCCGCCTGGACGTTGTTCAGCATCCGCCCTCCGGTCTTCGGGACAGGTCTTATCCTCTCCTCGATACCGGTGAAATCTATACTGACCTTTACATCTTTTTTCTTTTCCTTCTTTTTATCCTTTTTGTCTTTCTTGTCCTTTTCATCGTCGCCATCGTCTTTTTCTATAGCGTCCGTCCCGTCGTCATCAATGATCTCCTCATCGTCGGGATAAATGAACGGTTCCTTCTCTTCCGGAAGAAGGCTCAGCCTGCAGAGTTTGCGCGCTCCATGATAACGCTCGGAAATAAGCAGGAGATATTTACCGTCAGGCGTAAAGACCGGCTCGGTATCGTCGGCCAGATGATGCGTAAGCTGATGATGTTCCTTCTTCTTAAGGTCGTAAAAATAGATATCCCTTTTTCTGTTGCGGCGGGAAAAATCATACGCTATCCATTTGCTGTCAGGCGACCAGCTGTACGTGGTGATGTCGCTATGTTCATTCCTGACGATCCGGGTCTCTTCCCCGTTTCCGGCATCGAGAAGATAAAGGGCATTATCTTCATTGGAAAAGAGTATGTACTTGCTGTCAGGCGACCACATGAGACCTTTCTTGAAGTGCCCTGAAGAGGTAAGCTTTCGCTCGGGATCTTTTCCCATCTGGTCGATCAGGTAGACTTCGTCATCTCCACTCTTGTCGGATATATATGCTATCCATTTGCCGTCAGGCGACCATGCCGGGGATGAATCGCGCGATCCTGACGATTCAGTGAGGTTTCGCACATCGCCATGCTTCGCGGGAGCTGAAAAAAGCTCCCCTCGCGCCTCAAAGATGATCCTCTTGCCCGACGGAGAGATATCGAAGCTTCTTACGAATTCCAGCGGGCTGACCCAGGAGACCATGTTTGTCCGGTCATCGATCGGCGCGTATACGACGACTTCCTTTGCCTCTTCAGTGCCGGTGTCGAAAAGATATATCCTCGCTTCTCTTTCGAAGACGATCTTCGAGCCGTCCGGACTGATGGAAGGCCACGTTATACCGTGTTTCCCGAAGCTGGTCAGTTGCTTCTCCGTGCCGGTTGAAAGATCGTGGACCCATAGATTGGCGATATCGCCGTTTCGGTCGGAGATAAAGTATATCTTCTCTCCCGTCCACATAGGCCAGGAGTCGTTACCCTCGTAATCTGTTATCTGCTTGAAAGTATCTTTTTCGAAATCGTGTATCCAGACATCCGTGTTCTGACTTCCCTTGTAACGCTTCCACCACCAGAAGCGCCCGGGGTGCCTGTTATAAGCCATCCTGGCGCCATCATCGGAAAAAGTGCCGAAACTCGCCTTTCCCAGTCCGATCTCGACTGGAAGCCCGCCGTCAGCCGGCACGGTGAAAAACTGCTTGAAAAACCGGGTGAATGATTCTCTTGCCGATGAAAATATGACCGATTTTCCATCTCTCGTCCAGGTCACAGCCTGGGCCGAGGAGGAGTGATAAGTCAATGGTTCCGGCACCCCTCCGACAGCCGGCATAACGAAAAGGGCGTTTCTTCTTTCGTTATAGTCGCCGGTGAACGCGATCCTCATGCCGTCCGGAGAGAATTTGGGGTAATCTTCCGTTCCTTCATGGACAGTAATACGCCTGGCCAGTCCTCCGTTTTCGGGAACCGACCACAGGTCCCCCTGGTAGCTGAATACTATTGTCCCGTTATTGATGTCGGGATGACGCATCAACCTTATCGGTTCTCCCATCATCGAATCTGCGGCAGCCGAACCGTCAATATTCAATGGCATAAGGACTGCGATCAGCGCCAGTAACAAGACGCTCTTTCTCATATTTCTTCCTTCCTCCCCCGGAAATTCAGAAGTCGGTTTAATACTGATATTGACGGGAAACCTTCAGAATTCCTGATCTTCTCTGATGCAGTTTACCCTATCCCGCGGCATCCCCTTGACTTTACTCCGGACTGTTTATTCTTTTTCCTGCGGGGACGGTAAATACCGCCCCCGCGACAAATATAGACTCTAATACTAGCGAAGAAGAATCATCTTTCTGGTCTGAACCTCGTCGCCTGTCTCAAGCCTGTAGAAATAGACGCCGGAGGAAAGACCGTTTGCCTGGAAGTTCACGGCATGATCCCCTTCATCCATTTCCCTGTTTACTACCTTCGCCACCATCCGTCCCGCTACGTCAAAGATATTGAGCGAGACGAAACCCTTCTGGCTGATCGTAAACCTGATCGTCGTCGAAGGATTGAACGGGTTCGGATAGTTCTGTTCAAGCGCGAACGGTATGCTTATCGGATCGACATCGGTGACGACAGGATTATCGTCGGTGAGCATCACGAAATAATCGCCGCCGGCCCAGAGGATGCCGAGTGCTCCCTGCATGTAGATCGTGTTTATATCATTGCCCGTTTCAGCGGTTGTGTTGATGTCGTTCCACGTCGTCCCGCCATCGTCCGTATAGTGGCATTCTCCGGCATTGCCGCAGATCCAGCCGAATCCGGGATTGTTGAAATAGACATCGTTCAGCTCGGTCACGGTCGTCCATGTAGGCTGCTGAGCCCAGTTGGCGCCGCCGTCAGTCGTCTTGACGATCGTACCGTTGTCGCCGACTGCCCATCCGTCGGTGGCAGTCACCATATGGACTTCCTCGAGATCATCCAGTGTCGAGACGACATCTTCCGTCGCCACGGCCCAGTTCGCTCCACCGTCGGTCGTGTATACGATTCCCATATTATCGCCAACCGCCACTCCAATCGTGGAACTTCCAGGGGCGAAGGAGACAGAGTTGAGCTGCTGGGTTGTGACGTTCAACCAGACCTGTGTGAGGTCATCCCCACCGTTCGTCGTCGTGTAGATCACATCGTCCCCGCCGAGTTCTCCGACAAGCACGCCGTTATCCTTGTCGAACCAGTGCATGCCCCAGAACCCGTCGGTAGCGCTGAACGAATGCTCAAGCATGGTCCAGCTCGCCCCCATGTCGTTCGACCTGTAGAACGATCCCTGCGAACCGCAGGCGTAGATGATACCGTCTTCGGGGAAGACGGCCACATCGTATAGCCTCGATACGAAGTTATCGACGGCTATTGTCTGGATCTCGCCTGTCCAGCTGCTGCCATCGTGCTCGAGAACGCCGAAAAGTCCGCCATCGCCGACACCGTACATCCTGTTGCCATACGCGACATACTTCTGCCATCCGGCGAATCCCCAGCTGGGGGTTCCCATATAGCTCCATGTGTATCCCTTGTCTGTCGACCTGGCGATGAATCCGCCGGCGCCAACGGCGACTACCGTGTTCGTTCCGGGAATAGCCGCGACGTCGTTAAGTGTTTCACCTGTAAAGGCCGCCGATGTGGTCCAGTTGTATCCGTCCGTACTGTGAAGGAGGATTCCCGGACACCCCGAGCCGCCGCCGACGATCATAAGCTCGCCGTCATCGAACATCGTGATGCCGAATCCATACGTATAAGTATCCCAGTGGTAATCGGCGTTGGCGATATCCCATGTTTCTCCGGCATCTTCGCTGATTATGATCAGCGTCGGCTGCGCGCCGACGAGTGATCCCCAACCGGTCGCGATCGCCGTAGTATCGTCGATCGTAAAGATCTCTTCCATATCGAATCTCGAATACGGGGCCGGTCCGACATCGATACTTGACGAAAGGGTAAAGCTCATTCCGCCATCTGTCGTATATGCAATCATGTCTCCATCGACAGCGGCGTATCCGGTGAGAGTGTCGACGAAACTGATTCCCTCTACTTCGGAGTTAGATCCGAGAGCGGCGGAAAGGTACCACGTAGCGCCGCTGTCGGTGCTGCGGAAGATATCTTCCGAATCTCCGCCTGTCCACGCGTAGCTGTCAACGAAGTAGACGGAATTAAGATCTGCCGTCGTCAGGACCTGGCTCTGGGCGTGTACGTACCAGTTCGTTCCGTCGTTCGTGTAAATCATCACGCCATTATCGCCGACGGCAAATCCATCGGTCGTACTTGTGAAGAAAACATCGAAAAGAGAAAGAGCTGTCGGTGAGGTCTGCGCGATCCAGTCTTCTCCGCCATTGGTCGTCTTGAATATGGCGCCTCCGGAGCCTACAGCGTATCCCACCGTCGAGGAAGGAAAGCATACTCCGTTAAAGTCGATGTCCGGATCCTGCATGTATTCGACATTCCACTGGGCGCTGGCAGACCCCGCGGAGAAGATCAGGACGAAAGCGATACAAACAGCGAATAGTCTGTTCATTTGTGCACCTCCTGTGCTGTTGTATCAGAACCTGTATAAATCTGAATTTAGTCCCCCGGAAAATCGATCACCCCCTCTCGGAATACAATAAATAAAACCTGTAACTTCTCTGATCCAAATCATGCGCCGGCGCGGCCCGTCTGGCCGCTGATGAACGGATATCCACATTCCCGGCCTCCCGCGCTTCATTCCACTATCTTCGTGAACCAGACGATCGCGCCAAGCCCGCGCCTGCCCACGTCAAGGTCATCCTTCGACCAGTCCTCATACTCGAGATGAAGATCGATCTCCCATCCCCTGATATAATATCCGCCCCCCGCCGTAAACTTCATGATATCTATGTTCTGCGGCAGCTTGAGCCACCTGTCTACAGGATAATCGATATATTCGAACCCGGTGCGTATCGAGTATACATTCAAAAATCTCTTCTCAAGGGATACCTTTCCCGTATTGGTCGTCACGGTGCTTTCCCTGTGGAATCCCCCGCTGTAATCGCTGACCTTGGCGTCGTAAAGCCTGACGTGGTATTCTGCGGCCAGGGTGAGGTCTGACGCTTTGAAGGTGTACGCCCCTCCGATTCCCGCTTCAATGAATGAGAACGGCGTTTCATAGACGATCACGTTGTTTGAGATCTCCGGCCGCGTCGCCCAGCCGTCGGCATGGAAATACCTCGCGCTCGCGCCGACCGACAATGGAGACTCCCCGGTCCATCTTCCCTTCATCTGTATGTCGAACCTGTTTTCTTCCCAGTGGAACTTTTTGTACTGTGTCGAGGAACCGAAAGTTACATCATTCTCCCCGAACGAATATGCCGCGGTAAGCCCGGCCTTTATCGCCTCACCCCTGCGGAAGATTTGCGCTACCGCTTCATGCCCGTACATGACCTCGGCAACGGTGTACGATCCGAAATTCCGAGTCTCATAAATGCCGTCGCCGATATACGCGTGTATGAGGTTGTCTATTCCCTCGTCCGTGTCATCGAAATAAGTCTTGTTCTGAAGCCTTGTCGGCCTGTAGATCATTCCGAACTGATATTTTTCATTCGCTTCCCATACTACCCCTAGATTACCGCGAAAGTAGTTATGCACCAGTTCGGGCCTCGTATATTCCTGTTTCAACCCTGTATCTATTTCGTAATCGAATCCTCCTCCCAGAAAAATCCTGTCGGATATCCGGTAGGCATAGTCGACGCTCGTTGTCGGACCGTAATATTCAAAATTTCCTTTATTGAGATCGGTAAGATAGAACGGGTCGTTGTACTGGTCCTTCTCCAGGCTGTGATATACGTCCCGCTGCCAGAGACGGCGGTAATCGAATCTTCCCCTGGCCGCGTGTCGCTCACCGAGCTTCTTGATCCCCTGGAACCCCGCGTAAAGATCGGTCTGCAGGCCCGGATCGTAATTGCGGCGAAGGTTGCCCGAGATCTCCTCCAACCCCGAGAAAAACCTGATATAGGAATATTCCATGTCTGAAAGGATCCAGGCAGGATTCCTACCGAAATCGTAAGGATTGATCTCCGTGTCCCTGTCGATAATGACGAGTGATGCCCCGGCCAGCGTCGATACCCTCAACTCGTCAGCTCCGGCTCCAGCGGCAAAGGTGGAGACAAAAACCGTCAGGAGGACCGCAGATATTTTTGTTCTCATCGCAAATATTCTCACGACGCCCTCTATCCCTTCATTTTTTTAATGCCTGTCTTCTTATCTATTCCTCATCGAGATGCGAGTACCCGGGAGTCGGCCTTGGAAGAAGAATGAAATCGAACGTCGAATTGTTCGTATCTACTCCCACCTCGCCTCTCTCGGTCGACTGGCCGCTGTACTTGCTGCATCCTATGCCGGCGAACCCCGCGTCGACGCGGACTGTCAGTTCCTTCACATTATCGGCACTGGAGGCATATTCGACCCCGTCGATCACCGTGCTCAGCGGCATCGTCAATCTGATGCTCTCGTATCCGGCGCTGTTGATATATATCTCCCAGTCCCATTCCTCTCCGGTAGTGATAACTACCGCTTCATGCGAGAGGTTGATCATATAATCGGTCCCGCTCTCGGGATGTATGCTTGTCAGATTAGGCACGCCGGGGACATCATAGTCGTGCCCGAGAAAGTTGACGCACTCCCAGTCGGCGCCTGAGAGGTCGATGCTGTTGTCGGCGTACTGGGTATGGTCGATAGCGTCGGCGGCGATCACGAGGTATTTTCCGGGAGCTATGGGATATTCCCTCCCTGTCACCGGGGTCCCTGGGAACTGGAAGGCGTATGTCGCCCTTACAACGTCTATATCCTCGATCTCATCGCGGTCGGAGGGAGAGTTTCTCGTCAGGATCACGCCGTCGAGATAGAGAGTATCGGCGGTAGGATTGTAAAGCTCGACGAACTGGTCATAGAAGTAATATTTTGACCTGTCTGACCCGCAATAGAACACCTCGTTTATTATCAGGCCATCTGTCACGGTCGCTGAAGTGGTGTAAATCGTGTCCTCGATCGTATTGCTCCCCTCGACCGTTATATCTGCATATCCGGAGAAGATCTTTTTCTGCGCTCCGAAAACGAGTTCTTTTCTCGCTATTACCGAATATTCTCCTGAAGGAAGAAAAGGGAAGGCGGCATCGCCTTCCTCGCCTGTCATTACCTCGCTGGAGTAGACGTGAGTCCTGGCCTGTACGATCACGTTAGCCTCCCCAAGAACGACAGGATTTTCGGGAGAACTGCCGGAAACGACCCCGGAGGTATCGACAACCGTTACCAGGATCATTCCCCCCCCGTCGATCATATCGGGTCTTTCGTTGGCGCAGGAAATAGTAAGAGCTGCAGCTGCCATCAGAATCAACGCTATTCGTTTCACTTCGCCACCTCGGTTCACCTAAAATTTGCGGAAAAGATCGTTCAGCATCATGCTGAACTCCACGCCGTAGAATATCCTGTGATTTCTTGCCTCCATAGATTCCTGCCTATTGAGAAAATAGGCAGCGTCATCGAAAACGTTATGGACGAACATCGATATCTCCGCCGAACGGCCCACTGATTTTGTCACATTGATGTTAAAGAGGAACCGGTCTCCCGGTTTACTGTACCAGATGATATCCTCATCGTCGATCGTCCTGTCAAGCCCGAGCTCGGTCGAAAGGTCCGAAGAGATCGATATATACCTGTTTTCGATCGGGTCGTAATACCCCGTGGCGCTGGCGTTCGGGTCGATCGCGTCCTTTCTCCTGTCGAGCGCTGTATGCTGGACAAAGAAGGTCACCCACATGCCGAGTCTCTTGATCAGCCAGTCGGCGCTGTAGCTGATCACCATCTTGTCCCTCTCCTTGTCGATATATTCATAGAAAGGATAGATAGTCCTGTCGAGCGCAAGGTTAGGCCTTGGGCTTGACATATATATCCCGTCAGATCCCGACCTTGACCTGTAGAGGGAACCGTTCACGCGGAATACGGTCGAGAGCTTCTCGATCCTCTTCGTGTAGAGCTGGAATTCCAGCCCGTAATTCTCGTACCATCCTACATTCTTGTAATAGGCATTATTGTCGGTATATATTGTATCGATTGGTACGGCACTTTCCGGATCCGGCCAGTCTGACCACGAATACCTCTCTATCATCACGGGGGAATCCTGGCTTCGCGGCATCTTGCTCGATGAAGTATAAAAACCAGTGAGGATTATGCCGAGAGGACCTATCTTCTGGTCGAAAGAACCTTCGAACTTTTCATCCTGGTATCCCATCAGTCGCGAGTTATCATAGTTATAGACATAGGTCGTAATCAACGGAACGGAGTCCGGCGGGGGTGTCGTGTTTAATTCAATCACGTCGATATATGTCGGCCCCTGGAATATGTTAGTCATAGGCGACATCTTCGAGGACTTTCCCCAGCTCAGCCTTACCTGGGAATTGTCAGCCAGTTCATATTTAAATCTTACCCTGGGATTGAGATACGTCCCGTTCTTCGATTCGACGACACCCTTTTCGTTGAAAATACCGTCGAGATGGAGCTTGAACGGCGTATACATCTCATACCTGAAACCGAGATTGAGGTTCCACGGACGCATCCGGAACGAACCACCGATCTCATCTTCGATATAGAGGCTTGCTGTCTGAAGGGCCGGTACAGCGTCGAATGAAAGAGGCCTGCGACCGGTAGCGCCTCCCGGCGGATAGAGCGGATCGAAGATCTTTCCCTCTCCGACGTTGTCATCGAATGTATACTCCGCTCCGACAAGAAGGGAGTTGTCGTGGTCGATCAGATTGAAATCCCACCGGAGATTCGATTTGGCGCTGAAATTCCACTCTTCTCCTTTGGTCCATATCCGCGAAAGGTACGATCCCGCGCCGAAGATGCCTTCGTAAGTCCCCGGTTCGGTCTCGTCAGTAATGATCCTCGTATCGGCGCCGGTCAACCTCTGATAGTAACTGTCCCGTTTCGTATAGCTGATATTTGCGTTCCATTCGAGTTTCAGGTCATCCTTCGCCTCATAATCGACAGTATGCCCGTAAATAAACGTCTTGTCCCTGTTCTTCTGTTCCATTGAAAGTGGATCATCCTGGTCGAGGTCGTTCTCGTCGTGGACTCCGGTGTAATAGAGCTTGTTCATTATCTTGAGGCGTTTGTCCATCAGCTCGTTCCTGATCGACAGCTGCCCTCCGTACCTGACATATTCGTCTCCGTCTCGCCTGATATCCCTCTGGCTGTACGCCGTGTTGGCATTATATGTGATATTCGTTCCGCCGATCATGAATCCGCCGTTGATATTCCCCTCTTTCGTATCGGGGTTCGATTTTATCTTCAACCTGTGAGGCACCCTCCCCGATTTCGTCTTCACCCTGACTATACCGCTTGTGACATCCCCGTATTCGACCGAAGGGACTCCGGTGATCACCTCGACACTTTCTATATTGTCGGCGGGGATCGTCCTGAGGTCGATACCGCTTCCCGCGGTCGACGACGTCACTGATGTCGCCGTCCCTGTGCCGGTCTGGAGGTTGGCGTTGTTCGAGAGGGTGATATCGTCAAGGACGATCTTCGTCCCAGCGAGGGCGAGGCTCTGGTTTTCAACGATATCGGCTGTGCCCCTCAGACCGACCTGGGTCTTCTTCGAAAGCCCCGGCGGGGCGTTTCTCTCCACCCCAGGTATTATATCGAGTATGTCACCGAGGTTCGTCGAGAGCTGGTGCTCGATCTCGGCGCTCGAGATCATGTGCACCGTCTCTATCTCTTCCGGGATCAGTTCGCGCGATTCGAGGACATTTATTCCCCCCATTGAAAAGAAAATATTATGGCCGGGGTCGCCGGGGACGAGCTCGCATTCATATGTTGTGATACGGCCCTTCGATATCTCGAGGTCCTGGTAGTTGGAGACGAAATATTCCTGGTGGTATACGGAAATCGAGACCTTCCCCTCTGAAAGATCGAATGAAAAGTGGCCCTTTTCATCTGTCAGGGTGCTGAGAGTCGTTCCCTGGATCGCGACAAGTGCCTCTTTTACCGGTTTTTTGCTGAGTATATCGATGACCTTGCCTGCCAGCCGTCCCTTTTTCTGGGCTGCCGCGGAGGATGGAAGGAGAATGGCAAAGGCCAGAAAAAGACAAAAATACCCCTTCAGCAGGGGGAGGGATACCCGGAATCGACTCATCTATAAACCCTTCCGCGAAAGGCCTCTAGGTCAATCTGAAAATGTCGTATTCAATCCTGGCAGAACCATTTCTTTTCTGCATGTGAAATATATCAGAAATTTTTGTAAATGTCTATTATTTTTAAGGGTTAGATGGATACACCCGGTTATTTTCACTCAGTGGAACGTAAATCTTTTATTACGCTTTTCAACGCCCACGACACTCTGCACTTCAACCGATGAGAAGAGACCAAAAACCATTTGCTGTGATTATTTAATCAATTATTCCTTCAGATGACCGAAAACCACTTCAGGAGGTCAGTTATATCGATTATAACGCCCTGAACGTTACCCTCACCCTGGCAAACGATGCCGGCCGCCCAAATAGCGGCTGGCTGGTGAAAATTATGAAAAAAAAACGCGGCAACCAGTCAGGTATGACTCTCGTTACACTTGCGATCATGATCACGATCTTCGGAACTCTTGCCCTCGCAGTCCAGGTACTGGTCAGTCAGAGTTCAGCTTCAGGAGTCGTCGCTCTTGAAAGGGCGAGGGCTCTTTTTCTCGCCGAGGCGGGGCTGAACGATTCTTTCTGGGAGATCAAATATTCTGAAAAACTCTACGGCCCCCCTTCAGAAGGATACGGCACGATCAGTCCACAAACAGTCATCTTTGAAACGGGCGTCGTTGCCAGTTTCCAGGCGGCTGAATCGATGGATATTATTACAGCTTCAGGTGTTGTAAACGGAGTGAGAAGAAGCGTAAGGAACGAGGTCGAATCATCCGGTTCAGTCGCTGATTATTCGATCTTTCAGTGGAGCGACAATGATCTTACGCTCGAGAACTCGAGCAGGGTAGCGGGCAATGTTTATGGAAATGGAAGCATCAGGGTCTATAGCGGGGCGAATATATCGGGCGCTGAGTTTTACGTCCCCGAAGGCGAATCGGCCTATCACATCGGAGGCGATGCTATTCCATGCACCGAAATGAACCCGGCGCCTTCAACGCCACAGCTTGATCTCTCATCATACCAGGCAAAGATCGCCGAAGCCGCCATACTGCCAACTGGAAACCAAAGCTGGGGTGACAGAGCCCTTGCCGCGGAGGTGCTGGTAAACGGGAATCTTACGCTGGGCCACCACACTGATCTGACTGTCTCGGGAAGCTCTGCCCTCATCGTTGTGAATGGAAATGTCACAATAAACCATCACTCAACGCTGGCTGATAATATCTCGATCGTAGCGAGCGGTATTATCACTCTGTCAGGCAACTCGATCGAGATCGGGTCTACAACTGGAAGAAGTGGAAATCTGCTCATCTCAACCGGAAATAACATATACCTTTCTCAGCAGGCGGCGATAAATGGCGCTGTCATTACTCCAAACACCTGCCAGGTCGAAAATCACTCCACGATCAACGGATTTGTCTACGCCGGCGACCTCTTCAGATTAAATGGCAGCATTGGTATAAACGGCGCTGTCTGGACAGAAGACTTCCTTGACCAGAGTATCCCCTCAGGTATTGAGATCCTCGGCAATACCGGGTATCTCCCCTCCCCATTACCCGCCGGATTGACCCCTCCCGGAGGAAACGGAGGCGCGGCCACTAAGGAGCTTGCTGGCAGGTGGAGAGAACTCTGACTGCGGCCCGCGAGATTTTTACTTTTCCCTTGAAACTGACCTTCCCTTCCCGCTGATTTTCCACTATGATCCCGCGAAAAGGAGACCGCTGGTGAGGACATTTTCAATAGCCGCCGTGCTGGCTATCAACCTTTTCATCGCCGTAAGAAACACCGTTCTTATAAGGCGCAGAAAGATCAAACCGGCGCTGGCGATGTGGATATTCTTTTCGATCGCTGTGGGAGGAAGCCTCACGACATACCTTTTCGGAGGTAACTACAACCTTCTCGATAATATCCTGAACTCCTCAGATCTTATCCTCTGCGTTTATCTTTCTATCGTCATTTTCCTTCTCGGCGACCGAAGCACGAGATTCACGCGATTTGACACCGGCTGCATGATAGCCGTCCTTGTGATCATCACTTTCTGGGCTTTTACCCGAAGACATATCGCGGCGAACCTGCTCATCCAGACCATACTGGTGATCGCCTATTTCCCCGTGGTAAGGCGGCTCTGGAACTCCGATGAAAACACCGAATCGTTTGCCGTCTGGTTCGCTCTTCTCCTTGCGCCTGTCTTTTCCCTCCTTTCGAGCAAGGGGATACTCGCCTCTGTCTATGCCTTCCGGGCGATCATTTCGACCTCGCTACTGATGGCCCTTATGGCAAGAGTAGAATTGCGCGTTAGACGCCGGCCAGGCGGAAACTTGAAAGGAGAATCGATGTGAACCATCAAGTTATTTTCATAATCGCGTTAATGATCGTCTTCACTGCGGCATGCGGCACCGCTGTCGCCATCGACCGTGTCGACGAGACCGGCGAACTCGGAGAAGCTCCATACCGGATCCAGATCCCGGAGAACTGGAACAACGGTCTTGTCATGTACGCCCACGGCTACCTTACCGAGGGCCGTCAATGGAGGCCTCTTGCAGACGCTTTGAGTGCTGTTTTCCTCTCGCGCGGTTTCGCGTTCGCCGAATCTGGATATTCAAGGCAGGGTTGGGCGGTGGCAGAGGCTATAGAGGAAACCGAACAGCTGCGGGAACATTTCACTAAAAATTACGGCCGGCCCGATACGACTTTTGTGACAGGACATTCGATGGGCGGTATTATCACTCTTGCCACGATAGAGACCTATCCTGAAAACTATGACGGGGCTCTGCCTTTTTGCGGCCCGCTGGCACCTTCTCTGGTCTTCATAAAGGATACGGTATTCGACATGCTCGTCACTTTCGAGGCGCTTTTCGGCCAGTATCTCCCCGATGACGCCAGACCGGTCATCGAAGCTCCCGAGCTTTCCGGGCAGATCGTCGCCGCGGCATTTGCGGCCGATTCCTCCATGACGCGGCTTTTCGCGCGCCAGTGGGATATTCGTCTGTCCGACCTCGTCGCCACGATCTCCTTCTACCACCTTTTTTACAGGGAGATCGCCGCTCGCGCCGGTGGAAACCCGATCGATAACTGCAACAGCCTCTATACAGGCCTGGGTGATGAAAGATCGCTCAACAACGATGTTCCCCGCTATAGACTCGAGTCTGGCGCCTTCGACTACCTGCACCGCTTCTACACGCCGACCGGCAATATCAGCGATCCTGTACTCGCTGTCCATACGACATATGACGCCGGCGTACCTCCTGCACTGCAGGACAATTATGACACAACGGTCAGGATAGCAGGCAACGGGGATAAGTTCGTGATGATGAGGGTCGAAGCTGACGGACATTGCAGATTCACTCCCGGTCAGACCGGCGACGCTTTCGACATGCTTCGCAAGTGGCTATCATCAGGGGTGAAACCGGATGCCGGAGTCCTCAGATAAGAACTCAAATCAAAATGCTACGCAAGAGAGGCCGGACTCCTGTTTAAAGAGCCGGCCTCCCTTTTCAACTGCTACAGACTTCCAGTCAAGCGACTCTCCTTACCGGAAAAGCGCTGCCAGGGCCGTAGCGGCAGATCGATGATCGCCCCGATCATCTGAGAAGGATCATCTTCTTCGTCACTCTCTTGTCACCGTACATGATCCTGTAGAAATAGACGCCTGATGCCTGGCCCGCCGCGTTCCACGGGATCTCATGCACTCCGGCATCCATATTCCTGCTGACAAGATTCGCTACCCGCTGGCCGGCTACGTTGAATATATCCAGCCTCATGTACCCTTCCTTCGGAAGTTCGAACCTTATCGTGGTTACCGGGTTGAACGGGTTCGGATAGTTCTGGCAGACTTTGAAGGCCTCCGGAATATCAGACCCAGTCTCCACCTGGGCTATCGCCCCGGAAGCCATCGCTCCACCGCTGTACCCTCTGAACTCGATCTCGTCGATATAGACATCATCGGTGTTGTTGCTCGCGTCGCACATGAAACGTATCTTCGCGTTCGTCGGGTAGTTATACGTCCCGGCCGGGATCTGAACTACCTTGTTGTAGAAGATGCCATTGTCGTAATCGGTCGAACTGGTGTAACTGGCGACGGTCCGCCATGCCGATCCATCGAAGTACTGGACCCAGAAGTCTTCGCTCCTGTCCATGCTTACCGCCATGAACCAGAACTCGACCTCGAGATTCGAATACCCGGAAACATTGTAACTGGCTGTGTGATAGAACGAAGAAGCCGTACCGCTGTTGTCCTGGATATCGGCCGCTCGGCTCCCCTGATGCGCGTAAGTGCCATAAGCGTACAGCGAACAGTCTCCTCCGCCATCGGTGTAGCTGCCGAATCCGCCTTCGAAGTCGTCGTAAGTGATCGTCGTCCAGCCTCCCGCCGACGGTTCGGTCACTGTGATGTACCCTGTTTTTACCTCATCATCGGAACCTGCCGTGTTGGCTGCAGTCAGTGTCACCGTATATGTCCCGGCAGCTGTGTATGTGTGGGTCGGATTCTGAGCGGTCGAAGTCCCGCCGTCGCCGAACGCCCACGACCAGCTTTCCGGATCATTCTCCGACTGATCGGTGAATGTCACTTCCAGTGGATAATCACCGGTAGTAGGTGTTCCGGTGAACGCAGCCACGGGAGCGACAGATCCGCCACCAGTGCCGAAGCCTCTGAACTCGACTTCATCGATAAAGACGTCGTCTGCGTTACCGCTCGCGTCGCACATGAACCGGAGCTTCGCGTTCGCAGGGTAATTATAAGTGCTGGCGGGGATCTGAACGACCTTGTGATAGAAAACACCGTTTTCGAAATCGGTCGTCCTTGCGTACGTAGCAACGGTACGCCATGTCGATCCGTCGAAGTACTGCACCCAGAAGTCCTCGCTCGTGTTGTCCATGCTGTAGGCGTAGAACCAGAAATCGACTTCAAGACTTGTATATCCGGACACGTTGTAACTGGCCGTATGATAGAACGACGAAGCTACTCCACTGTTATCCTGGATATCGGCGGCGTTGCTCCCCTGATGAGCATAAGTGCCTGACGTATAGAGGGAACAATCTCCTCCGCCGGAAGTATAGTTACCGAATCCGCCTTCGAAATCGTCGTAGGTGATGACTTCCCAGCCGCCGACAGCCTCGGTCACTGTAATATAGCCGCTTTTCGTCTCACCGTCGCTGCCGCAGGAGTTCACAACAGTCAGCGAGACAGTGTACGTTCCTTCGGAAGTATAGGTGTGGGATGGATTCTGCGCGGTCGATGTGCCGCCGTCACCGAAAGTCCACGACCAGGAGGCCGCCCCGGTCGACTGGTCGGTGAAGCTGACCGCGAGAGGCGCGTCTCCCGATGTCGGCGAGCCGGTAAAAGCGGCGACAGGGGCTACGCAGGGACTTACCGTGATGTATCCGCTTTTTGTCTCAGCGTCGGAACCGACCGAATTCGTGACGGTCAGAGTCACCGTGTAACTACCGTCATTGTTATATGTATGGTTCGGATTCTGCGCCGTCGAAGTACCGCCGTCGCCGAAACTCCACGCCCAGCTGGTAGGCGCGCCTGTCGACTGATCGGTGAAGTTCACAGTCAGAGGTTCCGTTCCACTGGTAGGAGTGCCATAGAACTCGGCGACCGGAGCGACCGGTCCTCCTCCACCGACTGCCGCTTCAGCGTCTACCATACCGTATCCACTGTAACGGTCCCAACCGCTGCCTGATTCGACATTGACTATATCGATCGCCGTATCGCAGATCTGGTCGCGGATCTGGGCAGCCGTCCAGGCAGGGTTCTTCGATTTTACCAGGGCGGCGACTCCCGCGACGTAAGGAGTGGCGCACGATGTTCCGTTGAAGAACGGATCGTAGTCTCCGCTGGTATATCCCCCGCTTCCGCCGATATCAGTCGTCGGAAGGATCGTCGGGCCGAGTATATCGACCGCGCCGGCGGCGTCTTTCACGGTTGTTCCGTAGTTAGACCCCCACCAGCGCTCACCATCGCATGTATAACCGTTCGGATCGGTGTTGACGCCGGGGTTGCACTCAGTGCTGCTGCTACTCGATCGCTTGCGGTCGCCGCATGGCGAAGCTGCCCCTACACCGACAACATAGGCATTGATGGCCGGGTAACTGATCGCGTTGTCGTTCTCGTTACCTGTCGCCGCCACTATGACGCATCCTGAGTTGTACGCGTAGGCGATGGCAGCGTCTGTGGCGGGATCACTGCTGATAGGAGCGCCAAGGCTGATACTTATAACATCCGCGCCGTTATCTGCGGCCCAGTAAAGGCCGTTCTCAATCGATGAGAAGTACATCGAACCGGCGCTGTTGGCCACCTTGACCGGCATGATCCTGCATCCTGGCGCCGCTCCGCATGCGCCCCGGCCGTTATTGGCCAGAGACGCGGCGACACCGGCGCAGCAGGTCCCATGCCCGGGCGCCGCGGAATTGTCGTCGGGATTGCTGTCGTTATCGCCGAAATCATATCCGCTGACCAGGTTAAGGTCGGGATGATCGATATCGACTCCTGAATCAATGATGGCTATGATAATGCTGGAACTTCCGAATCCCTGGCTTCCGTCCCACGCTCCCTGGGCGTTGGCGTCGAAACCGGGGGTCCCGACTGTGTTCGGCAGCGTATGGCTGTAGGTGCCTCCCCAGTCGAGATCGGGAAGCTGCGCCGTGTTATTATGTCCCCAGTGGTCGGCGTAGAGGGGATCGCCTGGCACGGCGGCCGGGAAAGCCCGATAGTCGGGCTTTGCGTATTCTATATTGGGGTCGGCGGCGTATCGCGCAACAACATCCTCGATATCAACGCCATTCGGCAGGTCTACCCGGAACCACCTGTCGACTCCGAGCTGAACAGAGAGGATCCTGTTCTTTGGCTCTATGTATGGCCTCGATATCTTGAGGACGCCCAGATCGCGGCTTATCGCGTCGACCGACGCGAGACCTGTCATCTCATCGATGGGAGTCGCGCCCCTGTCGAGATTGATGTTCAGCTTGGAAGTCCTGTAACTTGAATCGGTGAATTTAATCAGTATCCGGTTGGGGGCGTATGGAAGGACCGATTCTGCCGATCCCACATAACCTTTCTGCACCGGAGAGAATTGTCGCGGCGCGGCTGACTGGACGCTTGAGAGAGGCATCAAAATCAGTAACAGACAGATTGATACAAGTATCGATCTTTTTGTCATTTTCACTCCTAACCGTTTGTGTCGCTGACCCTGGAAATACTTTTCGGGGAGTACTCCCGGGGCATCTGACTGGTGGGAAGTACGGCATTTATGTGCCTGCGCAACTGAAAACGGCCGGTAATGGTCTCCTTTCTCCTGTGCAGCCCCTGTCGATCTACCCCTCTTTGCTGCCCTTTGGGAAAAGGCATTCACCACGCGAAGACGGGCATAAGTGATTTAGTGGTAGCGCATGTTATCATATCCCAAATATCGATGTCCACAAAATACGGTTTTGTGCGTTGCACGGGTTGAAATTGCTTTATATTATGTAATGTCATTATATCGGGATATACTTGGCAAGACCATGCGCTGCGGAAACCCGCGCGTCTGATGATTTCAATCGCGCCAGGCAGTCTGTTTCTGCCTGGCAAGGATTTACGGATGAGTGAGGATCAAAATTTAAAATGTTTTTTCGTCTCCGACCTTCACGGTAAAATCGACAGGTTCGGGAAACTGTTCGATGCCATAAAAAAAGAACACCCTTCGGTTGTATTTATCGGTGGTGACATACTCCCTCATGCCTGGAGCGATGAATTCGGCCCTGAAGGTTTTATTAACGGATACTTACTTAAGGAGCTTGAAAAGTTGCGCAATGACCTCGGCAAATCGTATCCGAAGATCTTCATGATCCTGGGTAACGATGACGGGCGTTCTGATGAAGCTACGATGATAGAGGCGACAGAAAAAGGCACTATTGATTATATCCATGAGAAAATAACGACCTGTAAAGGGAGAATGATCTTTGGATACTCTTTTGTCCCACCGACTCCATTTCTGCTCAAGGATTGGGAAAAATATGACGTGTCAAGATATGTCGATCCAGGTTGTATCTCTCCTGAAGAAGGAACCCGCTCTGTGCCCGAAAAACCGGATAACCTGAAGTTCGGAACTATAAAGGCTGACCTGGACAGGTTGAGCGGCGACCTTGAACTGAACGATGCCATTATCCTGTTTCACTCTCCACCCTATCAGACAGACCTCGACCGCGCGGCACTGGACGGCATCAAAGTCGATCACGCTCCACTCGATGTCAATGTCGGTAGTATCGCCATTAAAAGGTTCATCGAGAACAAGCAACCTTTTCTGACGATGCACGGCCATATTCACGAATCAGCCAGGATCACCGGTTCCTGGAAATGTCACATCGGAAGGACTCTCGCCGTATCAGCAGCTCATGACGGGCCGGAACTCGCGCTTGTAAGATTCGACCTGGAAAATATCGAAGAGATCAGCCGTGAACTTGTATAAGACTAGTCTTTCCCTTTGAGGGGTATCTCTCTGGCAGCATCAGTGATCGCCCCTATCTTGACGGCATAGCTCGTTTTGTTACGGATGTCATCATCGGTAATTATATGGACGTCGAGCAATCCTCCGATCCTGTAACCGGTCTTCAAATAATTGATTTCATCCAGGCACAGGCTCCAACCTTCCAGCCATGCGGTAAGATCCCCTCGCTGATTTTTATTTCCCCTGAAATGAATCAATATGTCGATGTCACTCTTCAATCCCGCGGTAGCGTTCTTCGTGCTTCCAAAGACATAGAAACCGGCGACTCCGAAACGGTTCGGATCCAGCTCTGACGCTATCTGTTCAGCCATGCGAAGCCGCCACAACCAGTACTTTTCAGTAGGAATCTCATAGTTAACGATCTCTCGGTCATCCGTGTCTGCTTCTTTTCCCGGTTCGTCAAGAATACCCAGAGCTTCGCCCAGATCAGCGTTCATCAGGACCCTGAAAACAAGACCGCCGGTCACTTCCGGAATATCAATAAGACGGATTACATCGGAAAGCGATGAATACTTCGGCAACATATCTCCAAGTATATTTTTCGAACCAAGCAGAAATTTTTCGTTAAAAGCGTTTTTCGCGTTGTCAGGGTAGAGCGGAAGATAGCGGATCTGCCCTTCGACCAGATCCTGGAAGAAATGCGTGCCGAATGAAAGGTCCGGCATATAGTTGCCCTTCTTCTTGGCTATCTCCACAAGCACTGCCGTGTTGTTAATATCTGAATAGGAGACACTGACGCCAAGCTTGATATCTCCACGGCTCCCCCAGCGGCCGGGACCCATGAGAATGAATTGACGCTTTGGTAAAAGCTTGTTCAGTTCCCCGACAGCTCTTCCAACCTTGACCAGATCTTCCCTCCTGCCAAGTTCTGAATACTTCTGTGGATCCACATAAACGATGTGAGTGAGATCGGGAACGCGGCCGTTCGAAACATACTTATGAGCTGAGAATATTACTCTATCACTCCGTACATCCTTTGGTATCGCCACCGGCGCGCTGTCCACATTGAAACTCTGGGGCCTGCATTGAAGAAGATAAAAATTTTCGCCGTCATGAGCGAACTCTATATCGACGGATGATTCCATCTTGTTTTCCAGAAGCTTTAGAAGCCCATTGACCTGGTTTATCAGGTCGGAATCATTGATTATTCCTTCAAACGTAACCGCAAGATCATCCCTGGCAAAATCGACATTCATTGCCATAGGTTTTTTCAGATGATCATCTTCAAATTTTGATACTATTTTATTTACGAGCGGCAGTTCAGCGCCATGCTTCTTCAACAGTTCCTTTATATCGATCGTTTCGAAGGAATTTGTCTTTAAATTTATAACATCTATCTTTTTCGGAGAATAATAGACGATTTCCTCCGCCGTCACGTTGACCCTGAGCCCTGGCTGCCCGGGAGCGATAAGGATCGGATAATCCTCGCTTATCCTGTCCACGGCTCTTGTTCCGAGTCCGGGAACGAGACGCATCAATCCATCTTCCCTTTTTATTCTTGGAGACCACCTGAAGTCGTTCCTGCTGAAAGCCACCCCGGCGAAAGCCGGTAAATAATAATCGCCGATCCGCCTTCCAACGACCTCCTGGATAATGATTCCCATCTCTTCGGCAAAATCGAGAAGATTCCTTTCAGCCCTGTACTGTATCGGGTCGGGGCCGAATACCGATGAATAGACTTCCGCGATCGCGTCCATGAGCGCTTCCAGCCTCTGCTGCTTGCTTCCCTGGTTCGCCAGAAAAAGACTCTTGTACTTGCCGGAAAAGGCCGCGCCAAGGCTGTCTTCGAGAAGGCTCGAACTTCTTACTATAAGCGGTTTTTCATCGAATTCGTCGAGAACCATCGAAAGACCCTGAACGACTTCCGGCGGAAACTGCCCGTTTTTAAAGGTCCGGATGACATATGGATATTCCTGCCGAATCTGGTTTATTTCCTTGTATTTCTGTTCGACCACCTCATCCATATTGTTGTACTTCAGGAATCCCAGGATGACATCGGATGTGACGTGCCAGCTCCTGGGAAATTTCACCGCTCTCAACAGATCGTTGGAATCATTGGATTTCTTTATTATAGCTTCCGCCAGGAATAGGCCGGCGTTTTTTCCTCCCAGCCTGCCGTGACTGTCCCTTGTAAAAACTATTCTGTCGATGATATCAAAGAAGTCATTGTTTCTGACGTAATTCTTGGCCAATCGAATGTAGTTCAGCTGGCTTGAAAAAAACCTTCTTATCAAAGATACGATAACACCTTTTCTCGCGACGGGAGATAGATCGATACCCTCATGCGCGATATCCCTATATCTCCTTACTGCCGAAATGATCTCGGCAAGAGTAAGGTTGCGGTTAGCTACGTGCACCAGGTATTTCAATTTATCATCCGCTATCCATTTCTGCAGATAATCGAGGATCTTCTCATCAGTATAGTGTTTGGCTGCAACCTTGAATATCTGTTCGCAATTGGCGTCTGAAAGTTCAGATCTCTCTCTCATGTGAGGTTTGTTGCTTTCCCTGTCCAGATCAGCGGCCCCATCCAATCTGTTTTTCTTTGATATCAGAGGGATATCCTCTATTTCTGATAATCCGGTCCAGCTGAGATGATTCAGCATCCTCTCCGAAAGGCTTATAAACAAGTTTCTGTCAGTATGGCGCAGGAGGTTGAGTACGACGTTCCATTCGTGGGATTCATCTCCATGATCGGTTCCGGACTCTTCTTCCGCATCCTTGAGGTTTTGGTGAAGAATCGAACTGCCGAGCCGGTCCGCTATCGCTTCAAGCAACCTTTTCTCATGTTTAAGAAAAGGACCCTCATCTTCCGGAGGCATTTCCCTTGAATAATAGACACTGATTTCTCCAGCCTTCTTTTCCTGGACCAGAATATCAGCTTTTAAAACCCACTCCGTCTCCACAAACCTGTAAGGTTCGAATATCTTCGTTCCGAGCGTTATTTTGGCTTTACAAATATCCGGATACTGTAACCCCGGCGGAACGGCGTCGAGGATCCTGCTGTAAATCTGATCCTGATCTTTATCAGACTGTTTGAGGATCTCCTCGATCCTGTAAAGACATTTCAGTTCCTTTTCCCTTTCAAGGAAAGATTTGATCAGATCGTCTGTAATATTATTTTTTTCGCTCATAAAATATGACTCCCCTGCCCTTCCGTCCGTCCACCTTGACCAGTAAAGCAGAAGGAAGCTCAACATGTTTCAGGAACTCCGTCTCTCTGATCACTTTCTGTTTCTTCAACCAGTCCCAGTCAATACCATACTCGCTCCAGTGATTTACAGAAAAATAAAAAATCCTGAAACTTGTAACATTATGAAAGAAATGCGATCCCTGGCTTAGATTGAAAGCCAGATCTGGAAGTGAGGATTCGATTATCGCTTTTGCCCCGGATATCTGATCGAACGTAACTGGCACTCCACATGAAGGATCCGATGTTCCCAACCTGCCGAAGCCTATGAGAAGATAGGGTTTTTTTGAATCAACAAGAATTTCGTTGAATTTATCCAGTTGCCCGGCGATTTCCCTCGAGTTGCTTACATCGAACCGATCGGGGTCTATGTAAACGATATCTCTTATAGTATCCAGGATCCCGTTTCCAAGTACTGTCTCTGACGAGACGAGAACCCCATCTCCGATCAGTTCACTCTGGTTCAATTCAACCTCAGTGTCGGATACAACCATCGGCCTGATCTGAAGAAAACCAAAATCGGCAGGAGAACAGTCCATCCTGTCCAGTCGCAAAGCGAATTCGATCTCGACTCTCATACCGAGCCGATCTTCGCTTATCTTGAGAAGCGTTTCCAGAAGCTCGTTCAGTGGTATCATTTTTGATTTGAGAATCGGCGCGAAATCGAGGATTCTTGGGCCCGTGATACCAGTGCCGGATGTAATTCTTCCATCCTGTAAATCCAGTGTTGAAGCTATGTAACTTAAGGAACCATCATATTCCGCTGCGGTAAGGTCGTATTTTTCCATATATTCGACTTCATCCACCGGATTGTACCTGCCCGGAGCCTGCATGTTCACAGCCCAGAATTTTGTCTGGGAACTTTTCATCATATCGTTTACAGAATTAAACGGCGGGCCGGTTTTAGGATAAGCTGGCGAATACGACCAGGCTGTTCCTTCATCTACTATAGTTCTCCCCATTCCCAGGGCCAGATCCACCACACCTTCTTCCGGCTCGGCGTTTCCGTATGGATAAAAATTGTATGAACGCACTACGCCTGATATATGTGGATAGAATCGCTCCCCAAACCTTGTCCCAATGACTTCCTGGATGATGACAGCCATTTTCTCGTCATGAAGGGTGTGATGAGTAGCTTTCATGTAATTTGCCGCGGCTTTGAAAAAGGTCGAAGCATAGACATATTTTATCGCTTCGACAAGTTTATGGAATCTTGAGTCCACGCCCGGCTGATTATTCGGTATCATTTTTGTCCCGTACACGCTTGCGAACGGTTCAAACATGGCATCCTCCAACATACTCGAAGAACGCACCGCCAGAGGCGTATGGACCTGCTGAACCAGCGACCTCAGATCTCCAAGCAGCTGAACCGGAAGCCTGGCCTGCAGAAAGGTATTGGCGATCAAATCATCTCTCGCGCTTGAAAACGCTATCTCTTTGAGGTCATTCTGCCTGATGAACTGATCGAAATATTCGGTAGTAATAACCGTTAACGCGGGTATCGTTACAGAAATATCCGGAGAAAACCTGTCGAAGACCCCCGATTCAATAATACCTTTGAACTCGGCCAATCCGTGGGCCTTGCCACCGATTTCCCCCTTTCCGATATATGTAAATTTATGTTTGTTTGAAAATAAAGTGCGGTCGAACGGAACAAGTGAACCTTTGTGAGGACTGTATCTTTTCCTGGCCATCAGCGAACACCTCTCGCAGGAAGATACTCTCAGCGTATACCGGGGTTTCCCGTCAACCCGGGAGGAAAATCGTAATTAAATACCCACCGGCCCACGTTCGTGAGTCTCTATATCCAGTATAAATATCCCATCGAATCACCAACGGCAAACCCTGGCAAAACGATAAGCCTGATTTCGTTTCAGTCCTGAATCAAATTTCCTGTTGAATGCCGGTTTTAATCTCTTTCTACCATCAGATCCAGCCACGTTCCCTGCACGCTTCAACCACGCGTCCCACGGCTATGACATAAGCCGCGTCGCGCATATACAGCTTTCGGGATTTTGCCATTTCATTGACGGCGTTGAATGCGTTTGTTATTTTCGTGTCAAGCTTACCAAGAACTTCGTCTTTCTCCCAGAAATAGTTCATGTTGCATTGGACCTGTTCAAAATAACTGCAGGTTACGCCACCGGCATTCGCCAGAAGATCAGGAATCATGAAAATGCCGCGCTTGGCAATCTCTTTATCTGCTCCAGGTGTCGTCGGTCCATTCGCGCCCTCGGCAATAATCTTCACCTTATCACTGATTTTACCGACATTCTCCATCGTAATCTGGTTTTCGAGAGCTGCCGGAATCAGAATATCGACTTCCTGCTCGATCCAGGCGCCACCAGGAAGAATCTCATATCCCAGACTTTCGGCTTTCTTCTTGTCAACTCCACCGAATCTGTCCGTAATATTTTTTAGTTCCTTCAGATCGATCCCATCAGCTTTTTTAAAACTGTAAGAGACCTGGTCTTTCTGGTCCCAGCAGGATATGCAGATGACTTTTCCCCATATCTCTGTGTAAAGCTCGACAGCGTACTGGGCGACATTACCGAAACCCTGAACGCTCGCTGTCGTATCAGCGGGGGAGATGTTCAACTCCTTGAGAGCCTCACGAATATTGAATACTACTCCATACCCGGTCGCCTCTGTCCTGCCAAGCGAGCCTCCCATCCCCACAGGTTTTCCAGTAATAAATCCCGGGTATTTAGCCCCCCTGATGGTTTCAAATTCATCAAGCATCCATAACATATGCTGTGGTGATGTCATTACATCCGGCGCTGGAACATCGTTTAGAGGTCCCACATCCCTCGAGAGCTGACGGATCCACCCTCGGCATATGCCTTCCTGTTCCCGGGCGCTGAGATTATGCGGATCACATATCACTCCACCCTTGGCTCCTCCCAGAGGAATATCCACTACGGCACACTTCCATGTCATCCACATGGCAAGGGCTCTCACAGTATCTATTGTTTCCATCGGATGAAAACGTATTCCACCCTTTGCCGGACCTCTGGAATCATTGTGCTGAACTCTGAAACCCCTGAATACTTTAAAGCTTCCATCATCCATGCGAACGGGGATGCTCACATGGTACTCTCTCTGGTTAAAACGAAGCAGATCCCTTGTACCTTCATCGAGATCCAGAATATTGGCCACATTGTCAAACTGCGATTGCGCCATTTCAAAGGCATTAAACGACTTATCAGCCATTAATATTCCTCCTGTCGTGTTGAGAACCTCTTTTCGTTGGCAACATAAATAGAGGCTCTCTAAAAGTCAAGAGAGATACCCTTTCCTATTTATATTAATCTCTGGTTAAGCTGGTTTTATTGAACGAATCATAGACACAGCCGGCAGACGGGACCTTTTCCCATCCGCCGGCTGAATTGTAAAGATCGGTCATTGCCCTACTCGTGAGATCCAAAGTACCAGTTTATGATCGATGAATCATACTGTTCATAAGGGGGATCGCTGCTGAAATCGGTATACATGACCGGGCCGACTCCTTCGCACAGATAGGTGATCTGATGAACGTCGCTCGTGCCGCTCGGCTCTCCTTCGTCATAGTTCTGCACGGTCACATACAGATGGTGCACGTAACATTGACGGAATACTCCCGTCATACCGGGGGCTTCTACAGTCGTTGTCCCCGATTCGATCTCGCATGTACCGGAGATCGACATCACCAATTCTGATTCGACCGTGAGCGTCGCCGATACGGACCATGATTCACCGGCATGATCGGGGACCGGGAGCTTGATGTAAGGCATCGGATCATCCCAAATCATCGTCATTACCGAGACCCCGTCATCATATTCCTCGCGACCGACATGATAGACTGTATTTCCATCGAGCCGGAGGAACGACTTGTCTTCAATCGTTCCATCCCATCTTTTGAAGACATCATCGAAATATCCCGTCGACGGGTTATAGTTTTCTATTCTCCTGTACATTTCGTAATCGGGCTCTGCCTGGGCGACCTTGGCCGGTTCGGCATATTCACTGATGAAATACCATGTGTACATATCTCCGACCGGATAGTACGAAGTCTCCCCGGCCGTGGAGAAGTAATAATATGTCGGATTTGGTGTAATAAGATTTTCCGCCATATCGGTGACATCCTCGAAATAGACCCAGTAGGTGCACCCGGGAAGAAGATCGTTGGCAAGCGATATTTCCAGCGAGGAATAATCTTCGTTCCATTCGGGGTTTCCGGCAAAGAGTTGCATTATCCTCGCGTCGACGTTCTCGTCAGGCATATCGAATTCAGGATACATCGGTTCGCTGAATGTAAAACTCATCGTCTCCAGTTCGGTCGACACCCCCGTCGCGTGATTCGAGGGAGAGGCGCTGGCCAGATATGGCCTGACATTATCGGCGATTGTCGTAAATGAATAGTAATACGGCAGCGATAGATTATTTCCCGACAGGTCCTCGACAAGGGAAGTGATCTCGACACTGATCAGGGTCTCGGAGGGGAATGGCGAATGATAGATAAAGACTGAATTTCCCTGGAATTCGAAGTATCCATCTTCAGGCATCGGGGTGATTATGATGTGCGCCGGGGTATCCCAGTCGTCGAACTGAATAATCGGTTCAGTGAAGGTGATAACGATCACTTCACCTGAACTTACACCGGTAGCGCCATTGGCCGGATAGACCGACAAGACCTGGGGATGAGTATTATCGACATCGGAATTGGTCGTGAAAGAGAGATCATATGCGGCGCCCATCGGATTGGCGGCAAGATCCTCTACATCCGCTTCGATCCCGATCCCGTAAGTTGTATTCGCCGAAAGCAGGGAATAGGGAGCAAAGAAAAGAGTGTCACAATTATCGTTCGCGTAGAAATCGAACGACGCGGCCCCGGAGACAATGATATTGCCATCGAAGCTTTCCTCGTCCATCGCTTCGCTGAAGGAGATCCAGAACGGACCTGTCCTTGAGACTCCCGTAGCGCCATCTGCCGGATAGCTTCCGGTCACATAAGGCGCTGTAGTATCAGGATCAGGATTGCTCCCTCCGCTGTCCGATCCGGAACAACCAGCCAGCGATACCAGAAAGATAAGCGATAAAGCGAAAACAGCCTGTGAAAGATTTCCAGCTCTCATTTCGCGCCTCCTTGTCGAAAACGACAGAAAATCATTCGAAATACCCTCCAGGTCAATAATTATCTATTATTGAATCAATAACCGTTCCAAATCGCAGATCCTGAAAAAATTACCAGATATGCCATAATTATACCTGCCGCATCGGCTGTACTTTCCAGTACGTAAGCGAGCGCCAGACCCACTCTATCGGTCCGAATCTGAAATACTTGAGCCAGAGAGGAGAAAGATAGAACTGGAGGATCCATATTGCGAATACGATCATGATCTGCCATTTCCTCTCTACGCTGCCGTAGAGCCCGAATCCGTGGCCGTAGAAGATCGTCGTACAGATCAGCGTCTGGGAGAGATAGTTTGTCAGGGCCATCCTTCCTACCGCGGCGAGTCTCGAGGTGATCCCCCTTAACAGAGCAGATCTGCAGGCCAGCATGACAATGCCGATATATCCGCCGGAAACGAGAATACTTCCCCAGTAATTGAACTGGGAGCCGAGGAAGAACGAATATTCCATGGCCCAGCCGGCGGCGAAATTCTTCTGCAGTCCGAAGATTACAATAGTAAGACCTGTCGCGAGGCCGGTCATCGCCATCGACAGATAGAACCTCGCCGATCTTTTCCCCGTGAGGATCCCCCATTTGAAAAAAGCCATTCCCATAAGCATGAGACCGCCTATTCTCCAGGCTGAACCCATTACGAAATATACCGTCTCCATCTTGAGGGAGTCGCTGCTCCGGTGAGCCATCTGACCGAGCCATCCAGCCCTGTGATTGGCGAGGTCTTCGGCGATCTGCTCCGCGGTCGGCATCCAGCTTGCCATCGTTCCCCGGACCGATTCTTTCGGCCAGTACGGCATCGTGATCCCGAAAAAAATAAAGAGCAGGGATGAGACGGCCACAACTGCCAAACCGATCCAAAGAAGCCTGCCCGGAGAAAGCCTTCTGAACAGCCAGGCCAGAAGGCCGCAGAGGGCGTACGGCACGAGAATATCTCCGTGCCAGAGAAGATGCGCGTGAATAAGCCCGATAACGATAAGCCAGAAGATCCGCCTGTAGTGAATGCCGGCCGAGCTCTTTCCGCGTTCCTCCATTCTGCCGGTCATAAGCACGATCCCGGCGCCGAAAAGCATCGAGAAGATCGTCATGAACTTCATGTTGGCGAATATGTGGCTCAGGATCCAGACCCACCTGTTGATCCCCTCGAGATCGCCATACGCGGTCGGGTTCAGGTATGCCGCGCTCATCATGGAAAACGACTGGATATTCATGATCAGGATGCCGAGCATCGCGAATCCGCGAAGAGTGTCGATCTCGGCGATCCGCTCGCGGGGCGCGACCGGCACGTTGACGGTCGTATTATCATTAAGATCATTCATCCGCTGCGACTCCCTTTCGATTCCTGATTATTATTCAATCGCCCTGGACCGCGGGGATGATTCTATCAAGCATAGGCTGATCGTCAAAAGGAATAATTATCCCTGTTCAAATTCAGTCGTAATTGATAAAATGAGTCTCCGGAATGGAAATGGCGGCCGGGACAGGCCGATACGATGGTAGATTGACAAGATCGGAAAAAAGGAGGGCCTTATGAAAAAATCTTTTACACTCATTATAGCACTTCTCCTGATTACGGCTTTTTACGCGGGAGCGATCCACGCCGACGATCAGGCAGATGTAAGGAAAGTAATCGAGTCAAGCTACTTCAATGGCGCTTTCAACGACCAGGACACCGCTACGATGCGCAATGGATTCCATCCTGATTTCGCAATTTTCTCGGCAGATGGTAACAAGATAAACCGTTACCCGATAGATACCTGGATCGCGGGGATCGAAAAGCGCAAAAGTGATCCCTCTTTTGACAGGACAAAAGTCAGAATGGACTGCAAAATAGTCGCTCTTGACGTCACGGGAGGATGCGCAAGCGCCAAGATCGAAGCGTCACGAGATGGAAAACTCATATATACCGACTATCTGTCCCTCCTGAAATTCGAGGACGGCTGGAAGATTGTCGCCAAGGTCTATCACGGGCATAAATAAGAATATTTGGATGAAAAATGCAGTCAGCAGTTGATTGATACGCTTCTGACCGGTAGTCAAACTGTCGGACAGCATCTCCGATTCAACCAGGGAGGTACCGCCCATGTCAGGTAAATCAGCGCGGCCGGGATTTGGAAAAATTGTTCTTCGAGGCCTGCTTCTTTTATTCACTCTTTCCCTTGCTGCCGTCACTCTCGCTGACGCTGGAAAGATAACAGTACCCCGTCCACCTGTGACGAGAAAAGACAATGTCGTCGACACCCTGCACGGAATCGAGATCGTCGACCCGTACCGATGGCTCGAGGATCAGGAAAGTGCCGAGACCAGGGCATGGATAAAGGCAGAGAACGAATACACCCATTCGATCCTTGATCAGCTTCCAGGGCGCAAGGAGCTCGTTGAGAGGCTTACCGCCCTGATGAAGATCGACAGGATCGGTATCCCCACCGTCCGCGGCAACAGGTATTTTCTTTCGCGCCGCTCGGCCGATCAGGATCAATTCGTTATCTACATGAGAGAAGGACTCGAAGGCAAAGATGTCGTACTGATCGATCCCAACAGTATGAGCGAGGACCAGTCGAGCAGCGTCGACATGCTCGACGTAAGCAGGGACGGCTCTCTCCTCGCTTACGGCATCCGTGAGGGTGGTCAGGATGAACTGACCGTCCGCCTCTTCAATGTCGATAAAAAGGAAGACCTTCCGGATCAGCTGCCGAAGGGGCTCTATTTCGGAATATCTATCATGCCGGACAACAGCGGATTCTATTACTCCCTTCACAATCCACTCTCTGGGTCCAGGGTCTACTTCCACAAAATCGGTTCGGATATGGCGGATGACGAGGAGATATTCGGTGAAGGTTTCGGAGCGGGAATCGGGATCGGCGCCGGACTCTCGGAAGACGGCCGATATCTCGGGATCCTGGTCTTCCACGGTTCGGCCGGGGAAAAGGTCGAAATATACTACAAGGACCTCAGCGAGAATGGGCCTGTCAAGACTGTCGTCAACGATATAGACGCCAATTTCTTCCCCGAGATAATAGGCGACAAGGCCTACATACAGACGAATTGGAATGCCCCGAACGGAAAAATAATGGTCGCCGATATGTCCGACCCCGCGCCGAAAAACTGGAAAGAAGTGATCCCCGAATCGGATCGCGTTCTGGAAGGATTCTCACTTGTGGGAGGAAAACTCTGCCTGCGCTACCTTGACAACGTCGTCTCCAGGGTCGATATCTGCGAGCCGGATGGAAAATTCATACGGCAGATATCCTTTCCCACGCTCGGTTCCGTAAGCGGGATCGCGGGCAACTGGGACAGGAATGAAGCTTTCTTCGTCTTTTCATCATTCCACGTACCGACGACGATATATAGATACGATATGGTCGAGGGAAAACAGCAGATCTGGGCAAAGCTCGATGTCCCTGTCGATACGGAGACGATCGCTGTAGACCAGGTTTGGTACGAATCGAAGGACGGAACGAAGATCCCGATGTTCCTTGTTCATTCAAAAGGCATCAAGCTCGACGGCGACAACCCTGTTCTGATGACCTCATACGGGGGATTCAACGTTAGCCTCACCCCCCGATTCTCGGCCCTTGGTGTCCTCTGGGTGGAAAGAGGAGGCATATTCGCCATGCCGAACCTGCGAGGCGGCGGAGAATTCGGTGAGAAGTGGCACAAGGCCGGTATACGCGAAAAGAAACAGAATGTCTTCGACGATTTCATCGCTGCGGCCGAGTGGCTGATCGACAATAAATACACCAGCCCTTCGAGGCTGGCGATCTCAGGTGGTAGCAATGGCGGCCTGCTCGTCGGCGCAGTCGAAAACCAGCGGCCGGAGCTCTATAAGGCGGTCGTCTGCACATATCCGCTTCTCGATATGCTCCGCTACCATAAATTCATGCTCGGCCGTTTCTGGGTCCCAGAATACGGATCTGCTGACGATCCGGAGCAGTTCAAATATATCCATGCCTATTCGCCGTATCATAACGTGAAGAAGGGGACGAAATACCCGGCAACGCTATATATCTCGGGCGATTCCGATACGCGTGTCGCTCCTCTTCATATCCGGAAGATGACGGCGCTGATGCATGAAAATAACGGCTCTGACAACCCGATCCTGCTTCTCTATGACACGAAAGCGGGACACTCGGGAGGCACTCCTGTCAGCAAGCAGATAGAGGACGACGCCGACAGGGTGATCTTCCTTCTATGGCAGCTTGGCATGCTTTAGGATCGCTGGCGCCGCGGCTGGACATGAGAGATGAAATCAGTCATTTTCCCATTCTCCTGGCGAAGAGAAGACACGAATTCGATCGATGATTCGATCTCTTCGTTGAAATAGCGCCGCGCCGCCCTTTTTATCTTCGCATCGATCGCCGACCTTGAATCAGGATCGATATCCGGCGGAGCCGCGACCCTGAAGATGAGGGCTCCTTCCCGTTCCTGTACTGCCTGGAGTCCCCTTATCTGGCAGCTGTCGCCAGTGACGTTCTTGATGATATAATACACGACGAGGCTCGGAAAGGTCGCTCCGCTTATTCCTCGGATCAGCTTCCCCGTCCGCCCGGTGATCTCTGCTATGATCGGCGTATCCCTCCCGCACGGGCATTTTGAATCCTCATCGAGCGTGACGTAATCCCCGAGCCTGTAGCGGATAACCGGGAAAGAATGGGACAGGAGGTTCGTGACGATTATCTCCTCTTCTTCGACTTCGACTATAACGTGTTCCATGTTCAGATGCATGCTTCCCTCGGGACATTCGAAGGCGATGATCCCCGTTTCAGCCGCCCCATATTCACCGACGATCTTCATCCCGAAAGCTTTTTTCGACTCTTCCTGGTAATACGGATATATCTTCTCCGAAGTCCCTTTGATCATCCTCAGCGGCAGCCTGTCATCTCCGGGGTGGTTCTCATTTATAAAACGGGCAAGCTCGAAAATCATGCTCGAATACCCCTCCAGGAATTCAGCTCCCCGGAGCCTGTCGTAAAAATCTTCAAGCGTGTCAGGCCTGAGATCGAAACTCCTTGTCCTGAACCTGTTCTGCAGGACGTCGGCGAAACGCGTTTTCAACCTCCCGGAAAAGGAAGATGGAATACCCCACAGAAGACCGTTTCTCATCCATGGTTCGACGCCGTACCAGCTGTATCCTCTAGCTATAGCGGCGCGATGCGCGGCGTCCCAGGGCGCGGACCTTGAAAATCGAAGCGCTTCCCCCGTACTACCCGATGTCCGGGAAGGAATCATCTTTCCGCCTGACCCCTGGTTCTGGATCAGATCGTTCTTTTCGATCAGGTCTCTTTTCCCTGTCGATGGAAGCAGGCGAAGCTGATCGAGATCCGACACCCCGCCATGAAGCCCGTTATCCTCGAATATCTTTCTGTAAAAAGGAGAATTGCTCCTGGCATGGGCTATAAGATCGTTGAGCCGCGCGAGCTGGTGCTCGCGAAAACGCTCCCTGCTCCACCACTGCGACTGAAGGAGTCGGTCGCGGATCCCTATGACGTCAGTCCCTCTTGCCCTGGTCCCCATCGTATAGACTGTCCTGGAGATACCCACTGTTATACCTTTATCATTGACCTGACGGGCAGAAACAGCCCTTCACAGTCCCGGCCGCTAAGTACTGGTCATTCAATTATCAACTCGGCAAATTCGATCTAGAACAAATTTAACACAATACAGCCGTTAAATGAGTAGAATTTTGTCGGCTCGTCGGCGGTAAAAATATAGCTGTAAGCGGCCAGCGCTTCCAGGCCGACCAATTCTGTCACGCGAAAGTTCAGCCCCGCGCCTGCGCAGAAAGAGGGCCTGTTTTCCGAATCGATCGTATACAGATACTCCCAGGGACCTGGATCAGGGATGACCGGACGCGAGTATACATCCGCTTTTGAATTGAGAAGACAGAACCCGATCCCCGCCTCACCGAAAATGCTCAGTCGGTCAAACCTGGTCAAAGGTTCGTCATACCTTATCGTCCCGGCGATCTCGACATTCGATATGGTGCCGTCTACCATCCGCGAAGATCCGACAAGAGAGATCGGTATGCTGGTTGGTTCCCATTTTGAATATCCCACGCGCAATCCGGCGTGGAATCTTTTAGCGATAGGATAGAGCAGATCAACTCCGGTGATCATCCGGAACTGCGAATCCTCGAACTTGTCTCCAGTCACTTTTGTGCCCCCGCCTCTCATCCGGATCGATAACCCTCCGGCGAGAGAGAGATCGCTCGCAGTAAGCAATACCACTATTGCCACCACAGCTATGGCTGGTCTCCTGCGCATTTTCCCTCCAATCGTTCCTGAGTGGGGTCTCTGCCGCCTGTTTTACTTCGCGCTCCTGCTGCTCCTCGATATCACGTAGGGCCCTATCACTCCTAGAATGACGCCCAGCCGGCTCGATGTCTCCCAATCTACGATAGCCATGCCATGAAAGAGCAGGTTCCACAGGAAAGAGACGCCCGAGGATACGCAAAACGCGATTACGAAAATTATCAGGAATTCCAGGATTGCTTGTCCTATCTTCATGGTTCCCCCTTCTGGTCGAACACCGTTTGAAACGAGTTTCTGCTGTTATTACAGAAAATTGCCCCAAATATTCAAAATCAATATTTCATGACCGGGATTATCTGATCGCTACCAGCCCCCCTGCGGGAGCAAGGATATTCTTACTGCCACTCCATCGTAGTCAGATGCCTTCGCAGCTGCCCGGCATTACGGAATTTTCTGGAGATCAGCGATTTTTTCAGCCCGCAACAGATATCCTTTATCACTTTTGGATGTCCGGGATAGGTCTTCGCCCCCCCCAGGGAATCATAAAAAATCCTTATCAGGTCGATCACATCCTCGCGGATATTCTCTCCCTTTGGCGCTCCCCAGTCGAACATGTCGACCAGCTTGATATTGAAGGACAGGCCGACCCGTCGGATTATGATATTATCGTCATGAAGATCTCCGTGATATTCGCGCGAATTATGTATTACATCAAGACCGATCACGAGCTCATTGAGCAGATGCAGCCCCTCGAACGGAGTCAAACGCCGTCCGGGCTGCCTCTTGAGAAATTTTGTAAGCAGTTCCCCTTCGACATATTCAGAGACCAGCACCGTTACGTAAACACCGTTGAACAGTATCTTCTCCTGAGTGTGATACTGGATCAGAATTGGACAATGACGCAATTTGTGCAATTTTTTCGCGTAGAAATTCGATGTCTTATTCCTGCTGTTTCGCTGTGGGAAAAAGAGTTTCGCGGCTCGATCAAGCCCGATCATCTTCTCGCGGACACGATATACCTCCCCCTCCCAGCCCCTGCCGAGCAATTCCACGACTTCGTACTTTCCCGCTATCATGAAGCCGGGCCTCAGATCGAATTTGAGGATATCGTCTTTCGAGTTGCTTTTCATTTCTGGTCTATACCCGGTCAGATAGAATTATCCATCAACTGATTATCCGGGAGAAGTCATATCGCCCGGATAATCAATACCATTTAACACAAGTCCGGATAACTTGCACCTAAAATAATCGGATTATCGGCAAGAATTTCACTCTGAACCGGGTTTTTCTGACCCTTTATTTTTGTGTTTCTCCATAGAGCCGCTCGGCCCTCGCGGCGGCCGAGTCGGCAACAGAAATCGCCTTTCCGACCACTTTCGCGCCGGGGAGGTCCGATTCGGCCAGAACACTGTCTTTCTGCGCCCTGGTCAGGTCTTTACCTGTCTTTTCAGATCTCTTCCCGCCGCAGGAACTGAAAAAAATCGCCATGATAAGTATGATCAATATCCTGAACATGGATTTCACACCTTTTCAGAAACCGATGACTCACTTATTCAGCTGCCGCATATAGAGAATGAACGTAATTACCGCGCCCAGGATCAATCCGGAAGCAAAAACGATCCCCAGAAATACTACATGAGGCATGGTAAGCCTCCAGATGAGGATTTTTGTCTCTACCGGCTGGAAGTTTTGCAGGACTATTATTATTCCAATCAAGCCCAGTACTATCGCAACGATCATCTTTGCTCTTGTCGTCCCTGACATACAGTCTCCTTTCGTATGTTTGTAATGGTCTATCTATAACACGATTCCAGAATATTGTATATGGTATTTTCAGGATTAAGTAGTATCATCGGGTACCGGATCGGATATGAATATCGATCGGCAAAACAGGAGCATCTATGACTTATCTTTCTCATCTTGAGTGCGGATTGTGCGGAAAGACTTTTGACGCTGACAAGATCTGGAATTTATGCGCCGATTGCGGAAAACCCTTGCTGGTCCGCTATGATCTCGAAGCGGCGAAGAAATCTGTCCAAAAGGAAGCCCTCGCCGGCAGAGCATCCACTATCTGGCGCTATCACGAATTCCTGCCGGTAAAAGAGATAAGATATCGTCTTTCCCTGGGCGAAGGCTCTACGCCGATATTTCACGCGAAAAATTTGGCCGAACAGATAGACTTCAAGGATATTTTCATAAAGGACGAAGGGTTGAACCCGACGACGTCTTTTAAAGCCCGGGGGCTGTGCGTAGCTCTTTCACGCGCTTCAGAGCTCGGCATAAAAGAAGTTTCGATCCCGTCCGCCGGTAACGCCGCTGGCGCGATGAGCGCCTACGCCGCTTTGGCCGGAATGAAAGCCTTTGTATTTATGCCCTCGGATGTCCCAGTTCCATTTATCGCCGAATGCAAGGCTCTCGGGGCGAAAGTAACTCTGGTCGACGGCCTGATCACCGATTGCGGAAAAATCGCCGCCGAGGGCGTTAAAAAATTTGGCCGTTTTGATATTTCCACCCTGAAAGAGCCTTACAGGGTTGAAGGCAAGAAAACAATGGGCTACGAAATTGCCGAACAGATGAACTGGCAGTTACCCGATGTAATAATCTATCCGACCGGTGGAGGCACAGGATTGATCGGGATGTGGAAAGCCTTCGACGAGATGGAACAGCTTGGATGGATCGGGTCTGAGCGGCCACGCATGGTCAGTGTTCAGCCGGAAGGTTGCGCGCCGGTTGTGCGGGCAGTTGAGAACGGAACGGAATTCGCTGAATACTGGCAGGGGGCAAAGACTGTCGCCGCCGGGCTTCGGGTGCCTGCCGCGATCGGTGATTTCCTGATTCTGCGCGCGATAAGAGAAAGTGGTGGGACTGCCGTCTCGGTCTCGGACGCTGAGATGATCGATGATGCTGATCTGATCGGCCGGACGCAGGGAATATTTACCGCTCCGGAAGGGGGAGCCACCTTATCGGCGTTCAGGAAACTGAGAGCCAGGGGATGGATCAGGGATGGTGAAAAAGTACTTCTGTTCAACACTGGCAGCGGCCACAAATACCATCATCTGTGGGCAGACCGCTGATATCAATCCCAACACCATTCTGATACATTATTAATTGCGGATATTCAGATCCACACCTGGGCCGGAATATCGCTCTCCTTTTCTGTCATGGCACTATAGTAATCTTCATACAACCTTTTGTCGAGAATCCGAACGTATCGATGACCTCGACAAGCAGCGTGTGAATTCCAGACGCGAACACTTTTTCCGGCGACGAAACATTATCCAGCGAGAACACGGTTTCCCACTGCCCGGGATCGTCTGGATCGCTGATATCCCAACCGTAACGATACCCGGCGATTTCTCCACCATACCTGGTCGCGTCACCTTTCCAGGAATAATTCAAAGGTGTCCCAACGGGAACCTCGACGCTGATAATCGAATAATTACCCATAAAGACATATCCACCGAGAAACGGCTCCGAAATATTCAGAGTAATGGGAGAAGTCTGCACGGTGACCAGAAAATTCCTTGCGTTGACGTTTCTGTAAAATGTTTTCGTCATATTTTTTCTGGGGGCTATCGCCTGAACGGCGAATACATAAGCCTTGTTGATATCGATCTCTTCATCGTCTCCTATAATGACTTCTCGGCCCATATCGTTACCGGCGGCATACGAGTACCAGCGGGACCACATATCCTCGTATCGCCATGGATTCTCGTTCAGATCGCCTATGATATCAAACATCGGATCGTATATGCCGTTCTCGTCGACGACAGGGCTTAGCAGGTATCGAACACGCTTGGGATCTGTACCGATACCGCTGTGCCAGCTGAATCTGAAGACGGTTGGAAACATTGTCACCGCTGATGGTGGAGTGTCGATAATCACAAATGGTTCCTGATCGATCCGTGGAACGAGATTCGAGCTATTAATAACGTCCTCTTCTTCGTCAGCTGTCAGTATCGAATCCTTGCAACCGGCTGGAGTGATCACAAGGACCAAGAGCATTGCAAAAATAGATAACCGGGAGAACCGTCTCATCTCGACATACCTCCTTATGGCTGAGGAAAACAGCAGTCATCACATCAGCCAGTTTTAATTGTGGGGAGGTCTCATGCCACTTGATTAAATATACTTGGCAATTTAAATAAACACAACTTTAAATCAGGATGGTTATTTTTCTGGCTTGCCTTTTTTTGTCTTCAATGACGCTACTATGAAGTACCCCAGATCCATATCCTTGAGCAGGCTCCTTACCTCATCCTCCTGGTCTTTTGCAACAAGAAGTATGGCAGGTTCAGCGGCATGCCTGACGCAGTTCAGCATTTCTCCCTGAATGAAATAAGTCGCCCCGGCGGCATCGAGCACGCTTCTTATCATAAGAATATCGTTCGGACTGAATGTATGAAGGATCTTCACGAATTCGATCTCTTCACTGTCAGAAGGGGATATATCTCCATCATTCTCATCTGGCACTTCGAGCCGCTCGACCAGTGGCACCCCGCAATCAGGGCAGGTCGTGACAGTATCAAGATACTCGGATCTACACTCTGGGCAGAACACCGGCGCTTCCTCCTGTACGATCTTTGTTTCAGCGTATGATATCCCTACCAGATACAACAGGAAATGGATAATTATTCAAGGATAATTCCTTCGAACGCCGATTTCAGGAATCTTTGGGATCTGCCGGATATCTATTTAGAATCGGAAACATATGCGGCCTTCAAAATCAAATGTGCTGGAAGTTAGAGGAGGATCAAGGACGATGGAGCGGATATCCGCTGGAGCTCCGAATCGATATTTATTGCCTGATAACCCTATATCGAGGAACCACATCTGGTTCAGGTATACTGACAGGCCGAAGCCAAAGGCCCATTTCGTGCCGGCAAAGGGACATGTATCGATTTCGGGGACGTCATCGAGATTGAAATCAAACCCCGTAAATCCCATGGACCCCTTAAAATAGGGCTGGACGCGGCGGTCAGTCAGAAAATGCCAGGAGAGGCCGGCGCCTACATCCCATAAGACACCCTCGCCCGGCAGACCCAGCCATGAGCCGTTGTGGTTTGAACGTATAACATATATTTCAGCTCCTAGCGCGTTGTTGAGGGTCCTTCCAAGCCGCCTTTTCACTCCAAGAGTCGCGCCGAAACCCAGGGCGGGTTTTACTTTCGGTACCAGAAGAACAAGCCCCGCACCCTCGAAAAAAGATTCTCCGTCGAAATCGCCCTCCAGCTGAGGCCTGGAAATCGAGAACGACAGATAGACTTCCAACTCAGGGTAATCCAGGGTTTCTTGGTTCAAATCAGATCCGGTCCCTGTAATCGCAGCCTTATTATTTCTCGCGGCCTCGACAGAGGAAGTTGCCAGAGTCAATAGCACTACAGCGGGTACTACACTCGCCCTTAAACGCGATAACCGGATACGCATGGAATTATCTTGTGAGCGCTCACTGCGTGGGCGCGTGAGAGATTCTATTCGCTGGAACAGAAACACGATTCTCGGTTTCAATTATCCTCCAGCGTCACTTTTTGAAGTATGATTTTGCGGATTTTAAGAACAGGATTCGAGCCTAACCCAACACCTCCGGAAGATTCCATGCGGATGCTTATTCTTATCGATTCGACTGTTCCAGTATTTGTTTCTCCACAATCTACAAATTCAACATGATCATTATCGACAATAACAAAGCCGACGACACTGTTCTGAGTTATTTCAAACACATAGGTTTCATACCGGGGGCAGAATTCGTCGGAGAAACAAGTCCAACCGTCGATACCATTTACAAAGGAACTCCTTGTCAAATACTCCTGGTTTTCCGTAACAATCCAGACCGGGTAAAGATCATTGCATAATAATCCGCAGTAATTCGTCTGATCAAAACCTGGACCGTCATCGCACTCTTCGGTTTCAAGCTGGATTGTCAATCTGTAGAGATAGCCGGGAGTAACTTCCCATTGCTCCAATGATTCCATATACGCGTAGGTGTCATAAGGTTGAAGCATAACTTTCCCGTCACTAATACTATATGAAAAATTAGAGGTCAGAAAGCCGCTATCCTCGAGATCAGCTTCGCGGAAGTTAGCATTAAGAAGTGTTTCTGTATCTCCGTCTGGGCTTATGGTCGTATCACTGCATGAATTCATCAACGATACCATCATCAGAAATGACGCACAAAGTATGAAAAACTTATTCATGATCATTCTCCCACCCACTTAAACAATGCGCGATCGCATCTGTTAACTGTTCTAATCGGAGAATCGAACATACCGCTCTTCGCTCCAACTCGAAAGATAATAGCTGCTCCAGTAAGCCTGTACTGACCAATACCCATCAGCGCTCCAATCGCCGAAAGGAGGCGCATTATAGGGCATTATCGGTCCAGAAAAGATCGTTTCTTTGAGATTCACGAAACATTCCTGCGGGCCCCCTGATGTGCAAAAATATTGATTGAATTCAAAATCAGACGTTCGCACTTTAAGGATATAACCCCTGGCTCCATGCACTGGCCGCCAGCTAAACGAGTATTCATCCCACAGATTAATAACACTACCATTTTCAGGCTCGATCAATTCCGGGACGCACTCTGAATCCTTTGCCAAAGTTACCGTAACAGGTGCTGAAGTCCCGATGTTACCATTTTGATCTTTCGCGACGACAGATAGCACATAGCCCTGCCTGTCGAGCCAGAAGCCCGTATACCATATCTGATCATATGGTGGTTTGCTATCTTCAGCGATCAATACATCATCCACGAAGAATTGAACAATCGAAATCCCATTCTCGTCATGACATTCAGCCAAAATGTGGACCTGATCAGTTATGGTCGATAAATCTGTTGGATAAGAGATCCCGACTGCAGGAGGCTCGGTATCAGGTTCATTCACTTTTTCCGAGCAAGACATCTGGGCAGCAAGGAATACGCAGACAACGAAATACGAGAACGCTCGCCTCAAGTCATCCATGATCCCCCTCCTTTTTCACTATGTTCAATATAATAAATGATGTTGATTTTTTCAAATTGAAATAATTGAATGACCGGGAAGGAGCGCCTTATTTGTCTGTCATTGCGTTTATTTTAAATGTTTCCTCTCGCCAATATAAACTTCCTATCAGTAACCCAGGTATATAACCGACTATAAAAGCGAGAGGAGACACTGACTGATTTTTACGTAATGCTCTGATGGCTCGCTGCGCGGCCGGGACGATTGGAATCAGTCTGAAACTTGATTCAATACCACCCATCGAATTAACTTTCGCTCCCCATCAGGCATTTTATCCTTCCCCAGGTGCCGTTCCCCGTCGGTGTCGGATCACAGCCCGGACCGTTTATCGACAAATCATTCAGAACAGTCAGGTCCCGCAGAACGAAATCGCAATCACGGGCGAGCGAATGTTCTCCCGCAATGATCACCCCACACTGATCAGGATCGATTATCATTATATCCTGCCTGAAGACAAGCACCCATCCAGACGGGCACTGGTCGAACAGGACAGTCCATTCAGTCCCGCCAGTCCCATAATCTACCACTATCAGTTTCAAATAATATTCGCTGAACACCGGACGCGCCGAGCCGTCCAGGCAGCCGGGAAAATCAAATCTTAGCGTGATATAGTTCAGACCGGATCCTGAGGGGATCCACGCCATGGTATAAAGCTGAAAAACCGTTCCGGTGTCACCGCACACGACCGATTCCAGGTGAGCCTCGTCAGCCCAGGTCCCCACGTAGAACTCGGATGGATTAGGAGGCAGCTGAGCCCGCGACCCGCCAGCAAGGATCATCAGAATACAGAAGATCGTTATTTTCACCATCTATTATTCATTCTCATTCTCAACGCCTGATGCATCAGCTGCCGGTTCAGAGATTGTCTCGCGACATTGAAAATTTACTGCGTGTTATGCGGTGCGGTAATCAGTTCAATCATTGCATAGCCGCTTGATTACTCCCCAGCTTGATGATTCTATCTCTACTCCTATGTCGATTTCCGTGCATCCGTAGTCGTCATCTCTATAATTCAAGTTCAGTTCATGAGTTGCTACACATTCGTAGGATGAACGCAAATCTGTGCAATCTGCGTAGGAAATCAGTCCTGTAGCCGGATACCCCGCAACACTCACGGATGACCTCTCATGGGAAGTAATCAGGAGCGTCTGATGAAATGGACAATTCCATTCAGTCTGGCACTCGTAATAACTATAATAAATTCCGGTCCCCAATGTGCCCATGATTACACATACATCCGGACTGACAGTGACTAAAACCGAGTCTACGTTATCCGGGTACTCAATTTTAAATTCACCAGCGCATTGTCCCAACTCATTCGGTCGGCAAATAATCCACATCTCGACTTGAGCGTTAATCCCCTCAAATGGGCAATAGCTGGATATCACAGGCAGGGAATCACTATAATTTTCAGTGTAAAGTCCTATATATCCCGGAGTACCAGTCTGAGACAAAAGAGTAACAGGAACTAGCATGAGAATAATCAATGTGCTATACGCCATGCTATATCTGTGAAGCATATTTTCCCCCTTTCACCATAATGGAGCGTCAATTGATCCAACTGCCGGTCAGAGCCTGGCAACCTGGGTTCCCTGCTGCCAGATCGACAAGGGAGAATGCGCAGACCCATCCATTATACGGCGAGCTGAAAAGGACTCTGTCCTCCTTAACAATGTATTGTCCCCTAAGTGATTATTTAACCTCTTACGCTTGCTTTGTATTTTACTACGTTTTCCTATGAATTTCAACAAAGTAATTGAACTACTCGAAGTCACTGTCCGAGAGCCTCGGGCTCAGGTAATGGGTTAATTTAGTAAATGTTATTTAAGTATTCTTATACAGTAATCACTCCCGGAATCGTAACTTCTTGTCCTTAAACATGCCTCAAGCTCTGACAGACCGACATATCTATGACTTGAAGGTTGAGCAATCGCTTCCCCAACAACAACAAGTCCCTCATCGAAAGTAATCAATACCGAGTCAGCGGATAACGCGGCATACAGCGTGAAGCGATACTCTCCCGGATCTAATTCAGGACCAAACGACTCTCCCTCTTGCACAATAAATGTATCATATGAAAAGGTATGAAAAGGCTCAACGTATGAGCGCCACCGGTCTGTCTCAACCTCAATTTCATATATCAGGTTTGGCTGGTTTAGTATCGTCGTCGATATCTCATCATAGCAAGAAATTACAATTAAGAGTATTCCGAAAATAATCAAAACGTGTTTCATAACATCTTCCCCATGTGACGCATAACATTGTGAGCCCTTGCGGCGCTGCCCCTCCACTTGTTTATCTGCAAGCACTCAGCCCCAGCGGCCGTGACAACCGAGCCCGCATCGGGCGAGTGCGCAAATGCCTCTGTTATGTGGCGTTTAAACAAGAATCTTTCATTCGATTATTACCAGTACATTCTTTTCATCTTGTGATCTATCTTCATTGATACATCTATATATCAGCGTGGCACATACAACGCCTTGTTTTCTTGTTCTATATTTCCAATTCTGATAATAGGCTATCCCACATATATCATCATTTGGATCAACAGGAGTTACAGGAATAAGCTTATACGACTCAAGCTCTACGTATTGATCATCAAATCCTTTCTCAAATTCCCACCATTCCCCTACTGAATATGCAGCAAAAAGAGTAATAGTAAAAGTTGCCCCGAGATCAACCGTAACCGTATCGGTTACATTGCAATCACAACTTGGCAAGTCAAAAATAGTATTATCCTCTCCACAACCAAGCTGAACGGAAACGCATAGAGAAATTGACAGAGCAAGAATAGCATGTTTCATGATATTACCCCCTCGCCCGAAATATATGTGTCTTCCTTCTTCTCGCGAAAGTAAAATAAATGCCACATAACGTTGTGAGCATTTGCGGCGCGGCCGCAATCCTCTAT